>JAENYW010000168.1 GCA_016841555.1 Tepidibacillus decaturensis | reverse complement strand
AAGAGGGCTGAAATAAATACTAATGTTAAATAAACGAATACAGTAAAAGGACTATCCCAAATTGTAAACTCTTGTATACCCCTAAAACCACTAGAAGTCATAGAAATCAATATAACTCCAATAATGTCAGCCAAGAAGCCTAATAACCAAGCTTTTATGAGAAAATTACGAAGCTGTTTATTACTAAGTAAAACACCGTTTAGTTTGAAAAACAAAAATATAACAGTTCCATCAATGAGTAGATTTCCTAATAAAATAACAAATACAAAAGGGGGCATAAAGTAAACAAACCATAATGGAAATATCACATTATACAGTTTATTCAATTTCATTATCTCACCTCCATCCATAATATAAATTTAGTTACTTATAGTGTAATTTTACACTAAATAATTAAAAGGTCAATATGTTAAAAATATTTTTCCATCCTTTTTATTTTTTTTGAAACAATATAAAATCCTTACCGTCTATAAGAGTAAGAAGAAGAAAAAAGAAATAGGAGGATTTTTGATGAAAAATAAAAGGTGGGTCAAAAAAACAATTCTTTTAGGTTTGATAGCATTTCTATTCGTAATATCGGCATGTGGAGCAAGCACTGAAAATTCAAATCAAGCACCAAAGATGGATTCAAATATGGAGATGGATCGATCGACTAGTGAACAAGAAATGCTGAATACGGTGGCGACTTCTGGAGATGCAGGAAAGGCAAATTATACAGAAGCAGCTCAAGAATCTTACGGAATGGGTGAAGTACCAACAGATTTGCCAGTTAATCAAATGATGATTTATCGAGGAAATATGTATATTGAAGTAAACGATATGAAGGAAGCATCTGATAAACTGCTACAAACAGTTAGAAATACCCAAGGCTATTTAGTCAATTCTAGTATGACAGAGGATGATAATCGATTCTATGCTCACTACGAATTTCGTGTCCCAGTACAAGGCTTTCATCCGTTATTTGATCAAATCGAAAATTTATCCATAGGAAAAATTATGAATCAAAATCAAAATGGGATGGATGTAACGGAAGAATACGTCGATTTGGAATCACGATTAAAGGCAAAAAAGGTATATGAACAACGCTTGCTTGATTTTCTTGGAAAAGCGGAAAAAACAGAGGATCTCTTAAAGATTTCTAACGATTTAAATCGAGTGCAGGAAGAAATAGAGAGTATGCAGGGTAGGATAAAATACTTATCTTATCATGCTTCGAATTCTACTTTAGACATTGATTTGGTGCAGTATAAAGATAAAGTGGCACCTACAGCAACAACCTGGGAAAAAGCGGTAGATGGATTTAAACAGAGTATTCAATTCATTGTGGATGTATTTACTAGCATCTTTATATGGGCTATCTCCTTTGCTCCAATTCTGCTTCTGTTATTTATTTTGTTAATTATCGTTTGGCGAGTTAGCAAAAAGAAAATAGGAATAAGCCGAGAAACTAGAAATGACGAAGAGAACAATCAAAAAGAAAATTAAGAGGAAAAAAATAAATATAGGCTAGTGTGTATTCTTAAATAAAGTCACTTAGGTGGCTTTTTTCTTTTTTCACCCTTTAGGCAGGAGCGGAATAAGATGAGAGGAGGAAATTGTAAAGGAGGAATCTATTTGCAAATACATGTGGTCCGAAAAGGCCAAACAATAACTGGTATTGCAAATGCTTATGGAATTTCTGCGGAAAAAATTGTGAAGGCAAACCAAATTCCTGAACCGAGTCGCTTGGTTATAGGGCAAGCATTGGTTATTCCGATTATTGGTCGATTTCATTGGGTACAGCCAGGGGAATCTTTATATGCTATAGGGAAAAAATACAATATAAATCCAAAGGAATTAGCGAGAATAAATGGCATTCCTTATTGGAGTGTTTTACAGGTTGGACAAAAATTATATATACCTCCAGGTCCAAAACCATTTATTGAAGTAAATGCTTACATTGAACCATTTGAAAAAGTAACAGAGGCTCAGAAGCAGGAGGTTCGCAGTTTAGGGAAATACCTTACCTATTTGGCGCCATTTAGTTTTAAGGCGAATCGTGATGGGACACTTACTCCACCACCTCTTGATAATTTACCAGCAATTGCTAAAGAGCAAGGGATTACCAACATGCTTGTTGTAACGAATCAAGAGAAGGGGCAGTTTAGCAAGGAATTGGCGCATGAGCTGTTTACGAATGAAAAAGTAACCACTACATTTCTAGATAATATCGTAAAAACAGCTAATCAGCTTGGGTTTAAGGATATTCACTTTGATTTTGAATTTATTGCACCTGAAGATCGTCTTGAATATAATCAATTTCTAAAAAAAGCGGCGGCGGTATTAAAACCAAAGGGCTTTTTAATCTCTACAGCATTAGCGCCAAAAACAAGTGCTGTTCAAAAAGGTGCTTGGTATACAGCCCATGATTATAAAACCCATGGAGAAGTGGTGGACTTTGTGGTGTTAATGACCTATGAGTGGGGATACACCTATAGCACCCCTCAAGCAGTAAGTCCAATAGGACCAGTAAGACAGGTTGTTGAATATGCATTAACTGAAATGCCAGCGAAAAAAATCATGCTGGGTCAAAATTTATATGGGTATGATTGGCGAGCCCCCTTTCAATATGGTGGTGAAGCGGCAAAGGCATTAAGTCCACAGCAGGCTATAGCACTGGCAAAAAGAGAGAATGTACCGATTCAATATGATTATAAAGCGCAGGCTCCATTTTTTAAATATGTCGATAAAGAGGGGCGACAGCACGAAGTATGGTTTGAAGATGCTAGAAGCATGCAAGCAAAGTTCAATTTAATCAAGCAGTTAAATTTAAGAGGAATCAGCTACTGGAAATTAGGTCTTGCTTTTCCTCAAAATTGGCTGCTGCTACAGGATAACTTTAAGATAATAAAAAGGTAAAACCCTCATTACTGAGGGTTTTTCACATTATTTTCCCATTCCTTTTCATCCCATTCTCCTAAGCCTAATACAAGAGTAGACTTTCCAGTTGGACCTTTTATCAGGTCAAATGCTCGCATTCTTAAAGAGAAACAAAGCTTTAAACTTGCGACATTATCGTTGGCTACCTTAACGTACAAACGATTAATATCTTCTAATGCACTCAAAACAAGCTTATTAGCTACACCTTTCTTCCTAGCTTGGGGATGAACAGCAATAATTGCCTGATTTAATCCAAAGTGAGAAATAGCTAAAATGGCAATAATTTTTTTTCGCTCATTTAAGACTACATGGATAAGATCTCCATTTAACGGATTGATTGCATTAAAGGGAGTTCGCTTTAACCAATTGATTGCCTTTTTTGTAATGTGTCCATCTCCATATTTAATAATAAATAGAATAAGCGATTTACGAAAAGCTTCTGGAGTATTCTCTGCTATTTTAATTATTTTCAAGATACCACCTCTTTAGGGATAAATCCAGATAAATATCTAAAGTACTGCATTAATCGTAAAAGAGAAGTTTCTCGTATGTCTGGTTCATCGAATTCCATTGGTTTTGCATTCGCTTCAAAGAACCAAATTCGATAGCTTTGATCAAGACCAATATCTAAGGATATTTCTCCGAGGGAATGGCCTACCTTCTTTTCCATGTGCTTTGCTATTTTGATGGATAAAGAAGAGAGTCTCTGTTTCAATTCTTCCCTAAAAATAGGATCAAAGGATTGAGAAATTACCTTATCGAAGGATTGAATGCTTCCACCTCTAGGGACATGAGTAGTAATGCTCTTATTCCCTGCTTGACGAACGCCTATCCCCGATATATTCCATTTTCCTAGACCGTTTTTTTGCGCTAAAATTCGTAAATCATAGGGACGTTCTTGATAAGTGGTTAGATGAATCCCTTTTTGCAGGATATAGGGTGTGTTTTTCGTTAGCTTTTGAATTTTTTCCCATAGGCTATTAAAATATTTCGTGTGATGATGGTATTGTATTTGCTGAGCTTGATAAGTTAATAGGTAGGAGGAAGGTAGCTTCTCTATTTTCATAAATCCTTTCCCTGCTTTACCGTATATTGGCTTTAAGTAAAGCATCTTGGCGCTTTGTAAAAAGGATTGCAAGGATTCCTTAGATAGGTAAGCAGTATCTGGTACGATATTTTTTAATTCATCTGAATCCTTCATCCATTGGTATAAGGTCCATTTATTAAAGTATGTTGGATTAAAAAAGGGGACACCTTCATTTTTGAAAAATTGAATGGTACTTTTTACGATAGACTTCTCTTCTTCCCTTCTTGATGAGATACGGTTATATATAACATCAGGTAAAGGCATGGTTCTGGCTAACCATTTATTTTGAGAAGGGATATAAAGATAGGCCTTTACTTCCTTTGTCAGGGGATCAATCGATTCTGCTGTAAATACGTAGATGAGAATTCCTGTTTTAATCCCCATTCGAATAATATCTTTAAAATTCCTTCTGTTCCCACGAAAGCCGCCTTTTGCCCCTTCCGTAGTTAATATTCCAACAAGAGGTCCTGCTTTATATTTCATATTACTAGTCTTGGATAAACGAATAGGAAAAGCTTCCTTCAATGGTGATTCATTTTTATAGCGTACAAGCATAGAATAGGATTGATTATAATGGCCTAGATATAAAGGAATAGAGGGATGAGATTGAATTTTTCTTTTGGTAGTAGGAAGTATAAGTTTCCAAGGCCTTGTTGGTGTGACTTGAATCCATGCATATTCAGGAAGCTGTACCATGCTACAATCCCTCCAATGTTTTTGATTGATTATTTGCTAAATAAATGGAGTATTCCAATAAACGCTTGCTGGACTCCATGCTAGCAGCTTTTAAACTAGGATGCTTGAAGATAGAACGCCCAGGCTTTGAGTTGACTTCAAATAGCCAAATCTGATTATTTTTATCAATACCTATGTCTAATCCTAACTCACCAAGGGGCTGGCCTAGATAATTTTCTACTGTTTTAGCAATCTGAATAGAAGCTGTATAGATCGCATTTTGCATAGATATCGCTTGTTTATTATATTTGGCTTCTAAAAATTGCTGAGCATCAATTAATTTTCCTCCTGTTCGAAGATGAGTAGTAACACTTCCTTTTCCTGCAACCTTTGCTCCTAATGCAACTACTTGCCATTCGTTAGCTATGTTTTTATTTAAGTGAACTCGAAAATCAACGGGATTTTGCTGGTAATCAATCAGATCAATTCCCTGCTGTAATAGGTAACGTAATGTTTTTTTTCTGGTGAAGATATATTGATAGATGGATTTGATTTTTTTAAACGTTAAGGTTTTATTTTGATTTCCATGTCTATAATGAACAAGATAGTCGTTACTTCTTCTTTCGATTCGATAAACCCCTAATCCAAGGCTACCATTTGAAGGCTTTAAATAGACAATTGGATGCTTCTCTAACATTTCTTCAAATATCGTAAGAGAAGGATTAATATAGGTGTCTGGAATAAATTGTTTTATTTGCTCGTTTTCCTCTAAAATCTTATGCATATCCCATTTATTAAAAAAGTTAGAATTAAATAGTTTGCCTCCTTGAACCAGATATTCTTGCTTAAAATAAGCGATGGACTCTTTGTTTTCAATTGTTCGGTTAGGTATGCGATTATATACTACGTCTGGAAATGGAATGCTGATTAATTCCCAAGATTTTTGCTTTGTATTTGCTTTATAGAAATATCCTTTTATTGTTTTGGATTGCCAATTAACATGGTTAGGCGTAAATACAAAATAATATGCAGGATAGAAAGGCTCTGGAGCTAGTAAGCCTTTAAAAAACAGACTAAATGGATGCTTTTCTCTGGTGACTGGGTTGGAAAACTTATTTCCTGTTAAATCCGTTGTTAATATCCCAATGAGAGGTCCTAAACGAAGTCCATTATCCATCTTTTGAAGGATTATATTTTTCGAATAGGGAAGTAAAAGCTGTTCCTTTAATTTTGATGTAATATAGATAATTTTTTTATTAGATGGCAAAGAATAAACCTTCACCATTTTATAATGATGTAGACCAAAATAAAGTGGGAGGACCTCTTTTTCCTTTAATTCAAGCTTTTGTAATAAAAATTTAGGGATATAAATACTTTCTTGATTTTTCTTTATTACTTTTAGATTGACAGTTATATAGGTCATACTGCCTCTCCTCCTGTACGTTTAGCTAAATGTTGAGTGAACAAAATGGGTTGAATAAGTGATTGGTATCTTTTTGTTTTATCCCCTAATAAAGCAAACACTTGTCTTCCCGGCTTTGAATTGACTTCAATAATCCATACCTTTCCTTGACGATCAATCCCTACATCTAAACCCAATTCGAATAAAGGTCCGTGAAACCTTTCCATGAAAGGTGGTAGGGTATCTGCAATTTGTTTCATCTGATCAAGAATGGTATTTGCTGTATCTTTACCGAATTCTCTATTTAATAAGTCAATGGTTGAGTCCACCTTACCTCCACCATGTAAGTTTGATGTAACTGCTTTAACCTTCCCAACTCTGGCAGCCATACCAATAGTGTTCCATTTACCTTTCCTATTTTTTTGTACTAGAATTCGAATATCATATGGGTGTTGATCAGAAGTAATGAAATCAATGTACTGTTGTATAAGGTAATTTCGTTTCTTAATAAACTGCTTTATCCATGCTAGAAAGGAACCTTCGTCATTAAATTCCTGATGAATGATGTTGTTTTTATCATCTCGTCCGATGATGTTAAACTGTGTATTATTTTTCATAACCTTTATTACACCCAATCCATGACTTCCACCTAAAGGCTTAAGGATAATAGGCTGTTTATTCAACCACTGGTTAAGCTGCTTGCTATTTTTGTATTGTTCTGTTTGTGGTAAAAAGGTGCTTAAATAGGCATCCTTCGACAAGATCTGATGAACCTGCCATTTCCCTTTC
>JAENYW010000167.1 GCA_016841555.1 Tepidibacillus decaturensis | reverse complement strand
TAGAAGTAAGTGCAGAAAGTGAATGGCAAAAGATAGATAAAAAGCTTCAGGAAATAAAAGCAGAAAAACAAGAAGCGGCTCAACGCTCTAAATCATTAAATAAACAAATTGATAATATAGAAGATGAGCAGAGAAAGATAGAGGATGAAGTTGCCGTAATTGAAAATAATATTGAACAAACAGAAAACAAATTATTTTCTTTAGAAAAAGAGATTTCTACGACAACGGAAGATGTGAAGGCAGCTGCTGAAGAATTGGAGCAAGCGGAACAGCGAGTGGAAAAACGTGATGAGCTATTAAAAACAAGAGTACGCTTGATGTATAGAAATGGATCGGTTAAATATTTAGAGGTTTTAATAGGAGCGAATAGCTTTGCAGATTTTTTACAAAGATTCTCTGTCCTTCAAAAAATCATCCATTCAGATAAAAAAATTCTAGGAGACAATATTACAGACCGAAATATAATTGCTGATAAAAAGCAGGAAATAGAGGTACAATTAGCAAAACTAGAAGACTTATATTCGGAAACAGAAAATGTCAAGGCTTCATTAGTGGCTCAAAAGAAAAATCAGCTAGTTAGAATTGCATCATTAGAAGAAACAGCTCAGGATTTGAATGAGGCAAAGAAAGAAGAAGAAGAATTTTTAACAGCTCTCGCTATTGCAGAAAGTGCATTACAAAAACAACAAAACGATTTAAAATATAGTGGAGGTTTTTTCACTTGGCCTGTACCATCTAGTAAGCGTATCACTTCTCCATTTGGTATGCGTATTCACCCAGTAACAGGAGTGAAAGCGATGCATTCCGGTATAGATATTGGACATGCACCAGGAAAGAGTACTCTATATGGAGCCGATATTGTAGCAGCTCAGAATGGAGTTGTTCTTGTTGCTCAATATGTGAACGGCTATGGTAATACAATTATCATTAATCACGGTGGGGGTATTTGGACATTATATGGACATATACGACAGGGAGGACTATTTGTTAAAACTGGTCAAACAGTAAAAAAAGGACAAAAGATTGCAGAAGTAGGCTCCACTGGACGTCCGACTGGTCCACATCTTCATTTTGAAGTCAGAGAAAATCAAGTTCCTGTAAATCCATTAAAATATTTTGAGAATAAGTAAAAGGGTTAATAAATTGTCCATGCCCATCATATAATGAAAAGTATAGGCAGAGATAGATAGAGGTGGTGCGTAAATATGATGGTAAAAGGTCGTATAGTCATTCTATTGTTATTGTTAACAATGGTAACCAGTAGCTTTCTAACGTTTGGAATATTAGAATCGTATAGTTTAATAGGTTTTTCAAGCCAAACACCATTATTAACTGGTAATGATAATAGTAACGGTGACCAGCAGGAATCAAAAGGGAATGCAAAGGAGATAGAGAAATTTATCACCGCTTATCAGAAGATATTAGATAATTATGTTGAACCACAGGATCAGAAGGAGTTAATTGATGGTGCGATTCGTGGGATGGTTCAATCTCTAGATGATCCTCATTCTTCTTATATGGATGCAGAAGAATCAAACGACTTTTTTAGTTCCTTAAGTGATTCCTTTGAGGGAATAGGTGCAGAAGTTACAATGGAGAATGGAAAGGTAACGGTTATTTCACCAATAAAGGACAGTCCATCTGAAAAAGCAGGTCTAAAGCCAAAGGATCAGATTATAAAAGTAAATGGGCTTTCCTTAGAGGGATTAAGCCTTTTTGAAGCAGTAAATAAAATTAGAGGTCCAAAAGGAACAGAGGCAAGATTAGAGGTTCTTCGACCAGGCTTAAGAGAATCCATTACAATTAACGTTATTCGCGATGAAATTCCAATTGAAACAGTACATGCAAGTATAATTGATTCCAAAAAAGGGTTAATTGGACGTATTGAAATTACCAATTTTGGTGAAAAAACTTCGGATGATTTTAAAAGAGCATTAAATGACCTAGAGAAACAAAGTATAGAAGGTTTAGTCATTGATCTTCGTGGGAATCCTGGAGGGTATTTACAAAGCGTCGTCTTTATAGGGAATTTACTCATCCCTAATCATGGCACTATTGTCCAGATAGAAGATCGGAACGAAAAAGTTCAAGCCTATCAATCAGAAATGGGAGAAGCGAAATATCCAATAGTAGCTTTAATTGACAAGGGAAGTGCAAGTGCATCGGAAATTTTAGCTGCCGCCTTAAATGAAAGCGGGAACTATCCCATAGTAGGAGAAACCTCCTATGGTAAAGGGTCCGTTCAAAATCCATTTCAATTGGAAGATGGAAGTAACATGAAGCTGACAGTAGCAAAATGGCTTACACCAAAAGGAAATTGGATACATGAAAAAGGAGTAGAGCCAACGATAAAGATTTCTCAGCCAGATTATTATCATGCAATGCCATTCCCAGAGGATGTATCGTTAAAAAGAGATATGAATAATACTCAAGTGGAAAATTTACAGATGATATTAAATGGAATTGGGTATAAAACAAATCGCTCTGATGGATATTTTGATGAGAATACGGAATTAGCTGTAAAGTCATTCCAAAAAGCAAATGGTTTAGCAAACACTGGTATTGTTGATGCTAAAACAGCGAGTGCTTTGCAAGGGATGATCGTTGAAAAAATTAAAAATCCGAAATCGGATTTACAGCTTCAAGCAGCAATTGAAACGATGATAAAAATGCTAAAATAAGCAGGACTGACAATAGCGTGTGTCGAATAAATTACCACAGTACACTTCTTTCGATTTCCAATTGAGTAGGAATGGAAGACATGTGTATTGTGGTTTTTTATGAAAAGAGGTTATTATAACGATGGAGAATATCAACCAGCTGCTTCCGATTCAATATTTGTTTATTCATCCTATGCTTTATGTAGGATTGATTATTATCCTACTACAGTATAAAAGGCAAATTGCTTTAGAAAGAAAACTATTTAGTTCCAAACTCCACTCTTTATCTTCAGCATTTTATCGTTCCTTAGGCTATGGAATACTAGGTGGAATTATAGCATCTAGTTTGATGGTAGGAATGGGTATTATTTTTCATCCAGCTGAAATGTGGCTAGTATGGCTAATAACCCTAATATTAGCGTTATTTCATGTTCGATTTTTATGTCTATCCTATGCGACTGGAATCTTAGGAATGTTAGCAGGGATTATTCAATGGTTTGATATCGCAACTGTTTCTTGGCTTATGCCATTTATGGAAATCATGAAAGGAATTCACATTCCTTCCTTCATTGCAATTGTTGCTATTTTACATCTAGTAGAAGCAATATTAATTAGAATTCAAATGAATAAACAAGCTACCCCTTTATTTATTGAAACAAAGCGTGGAAAATTAATCGGAGGATATCACATACAATCCTTTTGGCTTCTTCCTTTATTTTTAGTGGTTTCTACTGGTATGAATCAGCAAGGATTGTTATTTTCGGATTCATGGTGGCCGTTAATAGGAAGTACAACTGGATTTACTCTGCTTCCTGTTCCTGTGATGATTGGCTATACTGATCTTACTACTACCTATACCCCTATTGAAAAAAGTAAATCGGCCTACCATTATCTTTTGATCTATAGCATCTTATTATTAATCATGGCTTTTATAGCAGAATATTGGTTACCGTTTCAGTTTGTAGCAGCTATTTTTGCAGGTCTTGCCCATGAAGGAATTCGAATCATTGGAAAGCGGAAGGAAAAGGATAGAACCCCTCTATATGTACACCCAAAGGATGGTTTAACGGTTTTAGCTGTAATTCCTGGAAGCTTAGCAGCACGTATGGGGCTACAGATTGGAGAAGTGATTAAAAAGGTCAATGGTGATGCAGTAGTGTCGAGACGAGAACTATACGATGCACTTCAAAAGTAACCAGCCTTTGTAAAATTAGAGGTACTTAACTTACAGGGAGAAATTAAATTTGCTCAGCATTCGATTTATGCAGGAGATCATCATCAATTAGGTATCATATTAGCACCTGATGAAGAAGCTTCTTACTATATAGAGGTGAACGATACAAGTTTGCTTCAAATATTAAAGCAACAGGTTAAAAAAATTTCAAAGAGAGCTTAGTATATATTATACAAGCTAGTCCTAATAGTCTTTCAAGCTGCTATTCAAATAGCAGCTTTTTTGGTGTCTCTTCATCTCATTCTCCTTATAACCATCGCTTATCCATATATATTTATAATCAAATAAAAAGTAAGTTTTCTTGTTTTTTTCACTCTTTTGTTATATGATTAATATCGGAACGTTTGTTCTTTTGTATAATAATATATCTAAATATCCCCATTTTTAATTTAAGAGTGGATTTATGATATAATTTTCTTTAAAATGTTTATCATGTAATTAGGAACAGGTAAGGGAGAGAATAACATGGACCAAGTTTTTCAACTAAAGTCCGAATATCAGCCTCAAGGAGATCAACCTAAAGCAATCCATGCTTTAGTTGAAGGGATAAAGCAGAATAAAAAACATCAAGTTTTGCTTGGGGCGACAGGCACAGGGAAAACCTTTACTATGGCAAATGTGATAGCTCAAGTTAACAAACCTGCATTGGTGATAGCCCATAATAAAACCTTAGCTGCACAGCTAGCAAGCGAGTTCAGGGGATTTTTTCCGAATAATGCTGTAGAATATTTTGTCAGCTACTATGATTATTATCAGCCTGAAGCCTATGTACCACAAACGGATACGTATATTGAAAAAGATGCAAGCATTAATGATGAAATTGATAAATTAAGACATTCAGCAACCAGTTCACTTTTTGAACGAAAAGATGTAATAATCGTAGCCAGTGTATCTAGTATCTATGGATTAGGTTCACCTGAAGAATATCGTGAGCTTGTCCTTTCCTTAAGAGTTGGAATGGAACGCGAGCGTAATGAAATACTACATAAATTAGTTGATATACAATACCAACGAAATGATATTAATTTCATTCGTGGAACCTTCCGAGTCCGTGGGGATGTCATTGAAATTTTTCCAGTCTCACGAGGAGAGCAAGCGGTAAGAGTTGAATTTTTTGGAGATGAGATTGAACGTATTCGTGAAATAGATGTATTAACTGGAGAAATTATTGGGGATAGGGAGCATATAGCCATCTTCCCTGCATCTCACTTCGTTACAAGGGAAGAAAAGCTGAAAAAAGCGATAAAAAATATAGAAGCAGAGCTAGAGGAAAGATTAAAAGAATTAAGAGATAATGGAAAATTATTAGAAGCACAGCGTTTAGAGCAACGAACAAGATATGATATTGAAATGATGGATGAAGTAGGTTTCTGTTCAGGAATTGAGAACTATTCCAGACAGTTAGAAGGAAGATCTGCAGGCTCTACACCAAATACATTACTTGATTATTTTCCTGATGATTTTCTCATCATTATCGATGAATCCCATGTAACGATTCCTCAGATTAGGGGTATGTATAATGGAGACAGGGCTCGAAAGGAAGTATTAGTAAACCATGGTTTTCGACTGCCATCAGCGTTAGATAATCGTCCATTAAAATTTGATGAGTTTGAAAAGCATATTCATCAGATTGTTCATGTTTCAGCTACACCAGGTCCCTATGAATTAGAACTAGCACCAGAGACGATTGAACAGATTATCCGTCCTACAGGTCTTTTGGATCCCAACATTGAGGTAAGACCAATTAAAGGACAGATTGATGATTTGATTGGTCAAATAAACGAGCGGGTTAAGAAAAATGAAAGGGTGTTAGTAACTACCCTTACCAAGAAAATGTCTGAGGATTTAACCGATTATCTTAAAGAAATTGGTATCAAGGTACGTTACCTCCATTCGGATATTAAAACGTTGGAAAGAATCCAAATTATTCGAGATTTGCGTCTGGGTGTATTTGATGTTTTAGTAGGGATTAATTTATTACGTGAAGGGTTAGATTTGCCTGAGGTGTCATTAGTAACCATACTAGATGCGGATAAGGAAGGATTCTTGCGTTCTGAAAGATCCTTGATACAAACAATAGGAAGAGCAGCGCGAAATGTGAATGGTAGCGTGATTATGTATGCAGATAAAGTTACAGATTCAATGAAAAAAGCAATGGATGAGACAGAACGACGCCGTAAGATTCAAACAACATATAATGAAAAACATGGTATTACTCCAAAAACTATAAGCAAAAAAATAGGTGATGTTATTGAAGCCGTGAAGGTTGCAGAGGATCAAGAGGAATACACAACAAAAGCAAAGAAAAAAATGACAAGAAAAGAACGTGTTGAAGTTATCGAGCGTCTTGAAAAGGAAATGAAGGAAGCGGCAAAAGAATTGAATTTTGAAAAAGCTGCAGAGCTGAGAGATATTATGTTGGAGCTTAAAGCAGAAGGAGTGTAAATATGGCACAGGAAAAAATAAAGATTAAAGGGGCAAGAGTCCATAATCTAAAAAATATAGATGTTTCCATTCCTAGGGATAAATTTGTTGTCTTAACGGGGTTAAGTGGTTCTGGAAAGTCCTCTTTGGCATTTGATACGATTTATGCTGAAGGACAGAGAAGGTATGTGGAATCCCTATCTGCCTACGCCAGACAGTTTTTAGGTCAAATGGACAAACCTGATGTGGATTCTATTGAAGGATTATCTCCTGCTATATCCATCGATCAAAAAACAACAAGAAAAAATCCACGTTCAACCGTAGGGACAGTAACGGAAATTTATGATTATTTAAGATTATTATTTGCTAGAATTGGTAAGCCTCATTGTCCCGTTCATGGTATAGAAATTAGTGCTCAAACGGTAGAACAGATGGTGGATCGAATAATAGAGTATCCTGAACGAACAAAAATACAGATTTTAGCTCCTGTTATAGAAGGAAGAAAAGGCACACACGTAAAGATACTAGAGGATATTAAAAAACAGGGCTTTGTTAGAGTTCGCATAG
>JAENYW010000166.1 GCA_016841555.1 Tepidibacillus decaturensis | reverse complement strand
CAAAAGGAGTCTCGTTTGGTAATAGCTGGAGATGGGCCATTATATAAAACGTTGACTGCTAATCCACACCCTACAATAACCTTTACAGGCTTTGTTGAAGGGGAAAAATTAGCTCAGCTTTATGCTTCAGCAGACCTATTCTTATTTCCTTCGTCAACAGAAACCTTTGGAAACGTTGTTTTAGAAGCACAAGCGTCTGGATTACCTGTTATAGGAGCAGGGGCAGGAGGAGTAAAGGAGCTTGTTAAAGAAGGAGAAACAGGTCTTTTATGTACTCCTCATCAAGTCTCGGATTTTACTGATGCACTGCAAGATCTTTTAAGTAATCCTGCTCAGCTAGATGCAATGTCAATTCAGGCTCGTCAATTTGCATTAACTAAATCATGGGATGCTATATTTGAGAACTTAGTAGAGCAGTATGAACAAGCTATTCTCTCTAATGATTACAAAAAAAATACAAAATCACGTATTCGAACTGCTTAGATATATCTTGCCATCATCACCCAATCTATTCCGTGAATATCATTTTTTAAAATGCCTTCCTCTACATATCCGTGTTTAGCAAAGAAAGTGGCTGCACGGCTATTTTTATATGCTTTAAGGCTTAGCTTATGACATGCTTTTTCCTTGGCGCTAGCTTCGAATTTTTTAAGTAATGGCTGGCCAATTTTTCCTTTTCCACGATAGTCTTCTTTGATTAATATGGTACTTAGATAAGCTACTCCACCAATTATTCGAAATTGAGCAATACCAATAATTTCACCGTCTTTACGTGCTGATAGGATATGCTCTTCCATTTTCCATTTGGCTTGTTCTGTAAATCCAAATACTTCTTCATTAGCTGATGGCCACTGCTTCATGAAATAATCCTGCATTTCTTCTGTAAAAACTTTTTCGCAATTAAATTCTAAGGTATCCATATTAAATTCCCCTGTTCTGTAATGGTCTCATTTCATTGTAACAAAATAATGTAGAGGGTAGATGAAAAATTCGAAAAATTCTACAAGCATTTGATATACGCTTCACTGCTGGATATTTTATGCTATAATAGCATAGGGATTTATCATCATTCTAAAATGGATATAAGTTTTTTACAATAAGGAGGGGCTGTAGATGATATTTAATGTTAAGCAGGATAAAATAGAAGAAATTATTTTAAACATGAGAAACGTACTTGATAGTGTAAGGAAGATGTTAACGAAGGATGCTGATGAAGTTCTACAAAACCCTGTTTTTATGTTGGCTATCGAAAGAGTATTACATATATCAATAGAATCTATTGTTGATGTTGGTAATTACATTATAGACGGATTTATTATGCGCGACCCAGGAAGCTATCTAGATATTATTGACATATTAGACGATGAACAGGTTATACCCAAAGAAGATATTAGTAAATTAAAAGATATTATTAGATTAAGGAAGACACTTGTTCATCAATACACAGATATTCAATCAGAAAAGCTGTATCAAATATTATTGAAAGAATATGTAACACTTTATCGATTTGGTGATCATGTTCAAACTTATTTAGATAAAGAGCTGAACTGAATTACATTTTCGTTAACATAGTTTTTATATTTTTTTGTTTATTATTTTATTTATATGCTATAATTAGACTAATAGATAGATTGAAGGGAGGGAAATATATGCTTCAGGAGAATTTATCAACCAAGGATGAAATTCTTTACATGATCAAATTGAATGGTTCTTTAACGGTAAGTGAAATCTCAAAAGAATTAGGAATAACGGAAATGGCTGTAAGACGTCATTTAAATACATTAGAACGTGATGAATTGATTAGGTCTTCTTTAGTTCGTCAAGCGATGGGACGTCCAACAAATTTATACTCGCTAACAGAAAAGGCGGAGGATTATTTTCCAAAGGCTTACCGTAATCTAGCGAAGGATATTCTTGATGGTATTTATGATGCAGAAGGACCTGATAAGATAAAGGAAGTTTTTGAGCTAAGAGAGAAACGACTAAGAAAAGTATATAATGAAAAAATGAATGGGTTGTCCACTTTAGAAGAAAAAGTAAATACCTTATTTAACATCCAAAGCGATAAAGGGTATATGGTAGAGCTGGAAAAAGTAAGTGATGGATTTTTGATAAAAGAATATAATTGCCCTATCTTTGATATAGCAAGGGAATATAATCATGCTTGCGATGGAGAAAAAAAATTATTTGAGAATGTTCTTTCCACCGAAGTAGAAGCTATTCAGTGCATGGCAAGAGGTGACCGTAGTTGTATTTATCATATCAAAAATACAAAAGGTACCCAAAATAATGATAAAGATGAATAAGCAAAAATACCAGCTTGTAAATGGGGTTTATCTACAAGTTAAAAAGAAAGCTATATAGAATAGCTTTCTTTTTATATCACCTAACTAGTTTTCTCTAGAAAAATTATTATGTGCAATTCTACTTGATGCTGCGGCGGCTATTGCCCCTACGATGTCATCTAAAAAGGTATGAACTTCTCCATTTTCATGATTATTTAATTTTTTTAATATACCTGGTTTTATCTTGTCTATATATCCATAATTTGTCAAACCGATACTTCCGTATACATTAACAATGGACAATGAAAGAATTTCGTCAACTCCGTATAAGCCTTCATCGTTAATTAACATTTCCTGTAATGGTGATTCTAATAAATTTTTTTCTGCTAATTGGTCAAGAGCAATTCCAGTAAGGACTGCATTTTGGACCTCTCTTTTTTCTAATACTTTACTTACATGGAATTCACACTGGTCACTAGTGATATCTGGGAAATATTTAGATTGTAAAAAATAAACAAGTTCTGCTATTTCTTCAATTGTTACACCTCGCTCATGAATTAATTGTAGTGTTTTTTGATATACTTCTTTATCACTTATACTTTGATTTGCTTTTTTCATATTATCCCGCCTTACTTAATTATATTAATTATTAATATACATTTATTTCATATACACTTTTAAGTTGTATAATCATTGTATTATAATATTCCCATTTATATACTAAAGCATATAAAAAAGATATGGAGGAAGCTTATGGTTAACGAACGAGTGGCTTTAATAGCTGGTGGTTCTAAAGGATTAGGAAAGATAACTGCACTTTCCTTAGCAAAAATGGGTTATCATGTAGTTATTAATTATCATCAGAATGCGGAATCTGCAACATCCTTAGTATCAGAGATTCAAAGCATTGGACAGCAAGCACTTGCTATTCAAGGAGATGCTACTGATTTACAACAAATGAGAAGTTTATTTGAAGAAATTGAATGTCGTTTAGGACGTTTAGATGTATTAGTTCACAGTGTAGGTCCGTTTATTCGTGAAAGAAAAACGTTTTTTCAAATGAATATAAGTGAAGTAGAAAAAATGATACAAGGGAATTTAACAAGTGCGCTTTATACCACATCCTACGCACTACCGCTTATGTGGCAAAATGGATTCGGAAGAATTATATATTTTGGCTTTAATCGTTCGAATGAAGCTCCTTCTTGGCCTGATCGTTCGGTATATGCTGCTGCAAAAGTAGGGTTAGTATCCTTTACTAAAACATTAGCGGTAGAAGAAGCACCGTATGGTATTACGGTAAATATGGTATGCCCAAGTGATATTATTGGAGAGAATAAGGAAAAATATATAAAAGACGTTATGTTATTAGAGGATAAAGAATCACTTAGGGGAAGACCTGGTTCAGGGGAAGATGTATCCAGAGTTATTGCTTTTCTTTGTCAAAAGGATTCTGATTTTATAACAGGTAATATTATGAATATAAGTGGTGGATTAGATATTATACATCCAGTATCTAAAATGATACCAAAAAAATAAATGCTAATATAAATTTCTTTCATTATGTTAAAATATAGACAAGTTTGAAATACCCCCTACCTACTTTGTTAGGGAGAGTTATTGTTTGAAATTGAAGATAAAAATAAATGATTGGAGGATGATTTATGTCCAAGCCATATGTCTTTATGTCAAGAGCAGTACCAGAAGAAGCGGTACATATCTTAAAGGAGTCGTTTGAAGTAAGTATTTGGGAAGAGGATTGTCCAGTAACAAGAGAACGCTTACTACAAGAAGCAAAAAAAGCAGACGGATTATATGTAATGATGACTGATCGTATTGATCGGGAACTATTAAATCAAGCACCCAATCTTAAAGGGATTTCTAATATGGCGGTAGGCTATGACAACATTGATGTAGCTGCAGCTAATGAAAAAGGGATTATTGTTACAAATACTCCAGGTATTTTAAGTGATACAACTGCAGATTTAACATTTGGATTATTAATGGATACAGCAAGAAGACTTAGTGAAGCAAATCGCTATCTCCTTGAAGGAAAATGGGAGATGTGGAGTCCGATGATGTTAGCTGGACAAGATATTTATGGTGCTACTATAGGAATTATCGGTATGGGAAGGATAGGAGAAGCAGTAGCGAAGAGAGCAACAGGCTTTGATATGAATATTTTGTACCATAATAGAAACCGTAAGCCTGAGCTAGAAGATAAACTTGGAGCAGTATATCGTACGTTAGATGACTTATTAAAGGAATCCGATTTTGTTGTTTTGTTAACGCCATTAACACCAGAAACGGAAAATTTAATAGGAAAACGTGAATTTAAATTAATGAAATCATCAGCTGTTTTTATTAATGTGTCAAGAGGAGCAACTGTTGATGAAGAAGCACTTTATCAAGCGTTAGTCAATGGAGAAATATGGGCTGCAGGCTTAGACGTATTTAGACAGGAACCAATTCCAATGGATCATCCATTATTAACATTAGATAATGTTGTTGCTTATCCTCATATTGGCAGTGCAAGTATTAAAACTAGAAGGAACATGGCTATTTTAGCAGCGGAAAATTTAAGAGATGTAATACTAAAGGGGAAATCACCTAATATTGTACATGTAAAATAATGATGTACAAAATGTGTCATCCTGACGATTTTTTCGTCATTGTGAAGCCTATGGTTTTAATTACCATAGGTTTTTTTTATCCTAAAAAATTGAAAGTGTTAAATCAACATTCTATATACCCTTTAGAGTTGGTTGTTATCATGAATAAGTGATAAAATAAATAAAAATCGCGGTTAGGAGATACCTGTTATATGAGGAAAACGGAGGATGGGAAGTTGGAAATACTTGTTTATGGAACGAGCGTTATTTGTGCAAGCTGTATAAATGCACCATCAAGTGAGGAAACAGCGTCATGGCTACAGTCTTTACTTAGTAGGAAATACGGAGATCAAATTCATGTTCGATATATTAATATGCAAAAGCCAGCTAATGATGAAGAGAAAGCTTTTGTGCACCGAATGATAGTCGAAGATTTATGGTATCCCCTTGTATTGATACAGGATGAAATTGTGACTGAAGGGAATCCTAATCTAAAAAAAATATTTAAAAAACTCGATCAACTAGGGATATTGCCTATTGATAAGTAAGTGAACGGAGAAATGTATGATGAAGACTTTGGTAGAATTTTGCAGAAACAATACTGTTTTATACTCAGAAGAGATAATCATAAAAATAGAAGAGGATACTAGCTTTGAAGTAATGGTAAATAATTGCTTAGGTTTTTGTGAGCAATGCAGAGTTACTCCCTTTGCAGCAGTTGAAGGAGAATATGTAGAAGCTGAAACACAAGAACAGTTACTTGATACGATTAAGAAAAAAGCAAAAGAGAAACAAGAAGCTCAAAAAGCATTAGAGGATATTATTGAAAAATTAGAGGAAAGTGAATAAAAAAAAAGATTGCCGTTAGGGCAATCTTTTTTTACTCATATATTTTAATGGTATTGTAAAATGTGCCACGTTCAACAGGAATCTTATTTGCACCTTTTATCATCCAAATCAATTCATCACGTGTTAATCCTGCTTGAGATAATGCGCCAACCGAATGACTTATTCTTTCCTCAACTAACGTTCCATGTACATCGGAAGCACCAAAGCTTAATGATAGCTGTGTAAGCTGGGTACCAATATTTATCCAATAAGATTTTATATGATCGAAGTTATCCATCATTAAACGACTTATTGCGATTGTTTTTAGGTCATCGAAGGCAGATGTTCTCATTTTTATGGAGGCTGCCACTTTTTTAGGCTGCATTGCAAGAGGAATAAAGACTAAGAAGCCTTGATATTTATCCTGCAATTCCCGTAAACGTATCATATGGATAAGTCTTTCCTCCAATGTTTCAATCGATCCATACAGCATCGTTGAGTGGGTCTTAATTCCCATACTATGAGCTAGTTCGTGAACATCTAACCATTCTTGAGTAGAAGCCTTTTCTGGACTCATTTTTAGGCGATAGCGTTCTGTTAAGATTTCCGCACCACCACCAGGTAAGGTTTCTAAGCCTGCCTTAACCAATTCCTTTAACACTTCTTCTTCTGTTAATCCAGAGATTTTTGCAAAAAAGACAATCTCTGCCCCTGTATAAGCTTTTATCGTAATATGAGGATAATGTTTTTTTAAGGTTTTAATGGTATCTACATAATAACTAAAATCTACGGTATGATTATGTCCACCAACAATATGGAATTCTCTTATATGTTCATTATATCTATCTCCAACGTATTGTAATAGATCGTCCATACTCATCGTATATGCGCCTTTTTCACCTGGGTCTTTTCTATAGCCACAAAATTTGCAATGGGCTTCACAAATATTTGTAGGGTTAATATATAGGTTTTGAATAAAATAAACATTATTACTATTTTTCCTAATGTTCACTTCGTTAGCTAACTGGGCAATAGTAAGAATATCAGGTGATTCATATAATGTTATTCCATCTTCAAGTGTTAGTCTTTCTCCATATTTAATTTTTTCTACGATAGAATCTAAAGAAGTATCCTTAGCTGTGAATAGACTCATTTCGTTC
>JAENYW010000165.1 GCA_016841555.1 Tepidibacillus decaturensis | reverse complement strand
TTGAATGTTACAATACCAGATCCAGTGGAAGTACAGCTACAGCAAATAAAATCAAGGATTGCAAGATATACAATGCTTCTAATAACTGTATTATCTATTATTGGTTTCTTTTTTGTTAGCTACGTGGAGAACATACAATGGGAACATGATAATAACGTAATTCTTCAGCATATGAATGGAATGGATATGCAGTCTATCATAGATATACAAGAACAAATAGTATTAGCTACGGAAAAGAAGCAACATCAAGAATTATATGAAAAGCTTCAAAAAGAGCTTTCGAATATTGTTGTTCAAAAGCCACAGATTTTACATATGTACCTCCTTCATGTAGAAGAAAATCATTTGATCGTTAGAGTAGATACAGAAGAAGATACAATGCGCTATGGCTATAAATTAGGTGAAGAGTATGATATGAGTAGCTCGTTACTTCAACAAGTGATAAATCAAGGAGAAATGACTATTGATTACCAGTTATATCAAAATGAAAATCAAAATATATTGAAAGCATATATTCCATTAGTCAATCAAGAGGGACAAGCAGTTGGCATAATAGGAATTGATATCTCTGGAGATAATAGTTTGTATCATATCAAATTAATTCGTCTGATGGGAAATCTCATTATATATATTGTGTTTTTATTAATTATTAGTGGTGGATACGCCTATTATTTTTACTATCGAGATAAGGCTTGGCGTTCCAATAATAAAAAAATCCTATCATCCATTGGTGACATGGTGGGTGTTTTCGATAATAAAGGAAATATTATTTATGGGAATAAAACAGCATATACTATGTCGGGAGTTCCTTTTAAACTCAATGGCGCTATTGTAAATATAAAGGATTTTTTAGATAAAAAGGATGCTCTTCGTTTTGAAAAAATGATGCAAAGGATAAAGGAAGACGACATAAATTATGAAGAGTTTATAATGAATACATTAAAGGGAGAGCGAATACCTATTTATGGTAGTGTGACTTATTTGCAAGAGGATAAGAAGAATCCGCTTTTTGTCTTTACGGGAATGAATATTTCAGAGCAAAAAAGGCGTGAGAATGATATTAAAACACATTTTCATAATACCTTGTCACTGTTAGCAACCGTTGTAGATGCGAAAGATGGGTATACCGCACGACACTCTCTAAATGTTGCTCAATATTCCAAAATCATTGCAGAAGAGCTTGGGTATACAGAAGAAAAGATTAGGGAGATAGAGATAGCAGCGCTTATTCATGATATCGGTAAGATAGGGATACCAGATCATATTCTGCGAAAAACAGAACCATTAACAGATGAAGAATGGAAAATTATGAGAAGTCATTCTGAATACGGAAAACAAATTTTAGAAAAAGCAGGATCAACCTTTACTCACTTTATACCATACGTATATCACCATCATGAACGATATGACGGGAAAGGCTATCCAACACAAATGAAAGCACCACCAATTCCTATCTGTATTATTTCAGTTGCAGATGCTTTTGATGCAATGACCTCAGATCGTGCCTATCGTAAAGGGATGTCAATAGAAAAAGCAAAGGAAGAATTAATTAGTCATACTGGAACACAATTTCATCCTGAAGTTGTATCCGCATTGATTAGGCAATTAGACAAAATAAAGGAACTAGAAAAAAATGAAGCTATTATTATATAAAAGTGGGAGATTTGTGATTGATAAGAAAGATACCAGTCACAATCTCCCACTTAATGTTAGATTTATCCTAAAAACATTGATTTATTATTTATTGATGCTTTTCTAAAAACTCTAGTATCAATCGATTTACCTTTATTTCATTCTCTTTTTTACTAAATCCATGTCCTTCATCCTCTAAAACTAAATACTCTACATCTACTCCTTTTTCCTTTAATGCTGCAACGATTTGATCAGATTCAGCTTTTACTACCCTGGGGTCGTTCGCCCCTTGAATGACTAGCATTGGCTTTGTCATCTGTTCTAAATAAGTAATTGGCGAATCCTTCGTTAATCGTTCCTTATCTTCAACAGGATCGCCTAACCATCGCTTCATGATTGGCTTCCAATGCGCTGGAACAGAATCGATAAAGGTAAATAAGTTACTAGGACCAAAGATATCTACAGCTGCACGGAAATACTCTGGGTGACGTCCCGCTAGTAGTAGCGTCATATAGCCTCCGTAGCTTCCGCCAACCACAAATAATTTATCACGTTCTGATATCCCCTGTTCAAATAACCACTCAATTCCCGCAATACAATCTAAACGTGGACCCTCTCCCCAATCTCCTTCTACCATTTTTGTAAAGCTAGCACCATAGCCAGTACTACCTCGGAAATTAGGAGCAAAGATGTTATATCCTCGCCCTAGTGGAAATTGAAATAATCCACGGAAAACCTTACGTTCTGCATATTGTGGTCCTCCATGGGGCCAAAAAATAGTATATCCATTAGCTACTTCTGGTTTTGCACGGAATAATAATGACTCAATTTTTTTTCCATCAAAGGAAGGGTAAGAGACGATCTCAGGATCAACCATAGCGGCTTCCGGTACACCGAGAACACGGTTATCTGTTATCCTTTTCCACTTCCCATTGATGCTTCTCATATAGATATTGTCGTTTTCTGTAGCGCTTTGTCCCAATATATAGAGATTACCGCTATCAGCAAGGCTTATTTGATCGATAATTTCTAAAGGGGATTCGATAGGAGTTAGTGTATTACTATTGACTTGATAAGCATAAAGAAGATCAACTACTCCTTTTTCAGAAACGATATATAATGTATTTGTTTTCTTATGCCATTTTATCTCCTTCATATCTTCTTGTTCTAGCTTAAGTATTGGTGTAAAGGTTTTTGTGTTCAACTCAAAGGAAGCAAGATAAGAGAAATCACTCTCATAATTGGTAATCATATAGATGACATTTTCTGAAACATAAATCATATTACTTACGGTGTGAACCACTTCAGGAGATGGAGTAACACAAATCTGTTCATCTCCTTTGATTATGTAGCCTAACGTATAGGTGTTAGCATATTGTTTAATGTAGGCAAAGGTCTTTTCTTTAGGGCTTACCGCCTCTAGATACCCAGGGGTATCTGTTCCTTCTAAGAGCAATTCATCCTCTTTGGTATTTAGATTATACCTTCGGATATTGAGAAAGCTAGAATTGTTATGGCTGGTTATGTAATAGATGCGTTCTCCATCCTCTGATAAATCACCAAAATAATATTTTTCATGCTTCTCCCCAGTAATTAATGGTAGTGGCTTTCCACCTTCTAGGGGAAGGGCGTAAATCTGATAATTCTCATCTCCATCGTGATCAAATCCTGTTAATACATACCTATTTTTAGGATCGATTTTAATGAAATTACTAGTTTGATCATTATACGTTAGGGGATATGGAAAATGATTAGGTAAATCCATCGTCCATAAGTTAAATTTACCGTTTAAATTACTGCTAAAAATGATTTTGTTCTCATCTTTACTTACTGTGAATTGTGTAATATTGTAGGTGCGGAAAAACTGTTCTGCATCAGGCTTTAGGAAGCTTATCATTCGATTACTCCTTTCATTATTAAAAAGTAGTTTTACAGCTAGTATACAGCATGTAGTATAAATGTATGACATGCAATAGTAACACTTATTTTAACTTAAGTAGTTTCATCTTGTTATATTTATTCGTAATATTCAAGTGAATTCCTGCCAAAAATGAATCTTTTTGTGCTGTAAAGATATCTATATATTTGATGATAGGATTCACCATGGTATAATGGATAAGAGTTTTTAATTTAGAAGGGAGTTAATTACATGCAAATGAAACAATATCAAAACCCACCAGAAATACAGATTGATAAAGAGAAGGAATATATAGCAACGATACATACGAATAAGGGAGATATAAAGGTGAAATTATTTGCAGAGGCTGCACCAAAAACTGTAAATAACTTTGTCTTTTTAGCAAAGGATGGATACTATAACAAGGTAAAATTCCACCGTGTCATTGAATCCTTCATGATACAAACTGGTGACCCTTTAGGTAACGGAATGGGAGGACCAGGATATTCCTTTGAAGATGAATTACCACCTGCAAAAGCATACCAGCCTGGTATCGTAGCAATGGCAAATGCAGGACCTAATACAAACGGAAGTCAATTTTTTATCTGTAGTGGTCCAGACAGTACGTTTTTAAATCAACAACCTAATTATACTGTATTTGGCGAAGTAATCGAAGGAATGGATACCGTAAAAGCAATTGCGACTATACCTGTTGGACCATCCTTTGGTGGAGAAGTTAGCAGTCCCAAAGAAGCTGTATATATGAATAATATTGAGATTGAAGAAAAATAATAACACTTACATTTATTAACCTACGTTTTTTTACTTTTTACACCTTAACAAAAGTGTTAATATGTATTATGCTTAAGGTAACAAAAAATATATCGATAGGTTATGGTAATTTAGATATAACATATCATATAGCTGTATAATATGGAGGTGTTATTATGGCTACTTCTGATGAATTAATGAGTCTAGCCCCAATTGAATTTTCTGGTGTGGAGGATGAAAATCTAAAACAAGAAATTATCAAGACGTTAATGCTAGTCAATGATCCTGAAATTCATATAGACATTGTTAATCTAGGCTTAGTATATGAAGTGGATATGGATAAAGAAAATAATGCGCATGTTAAAATGACTTTAACGGCTATTGGCTGTCCGCTAGCAGGTTCGATTATGGCTCAAGTACAACAAGCTCTTGTTCAAATGTCTGAAATTAATCAAGCTACGGTCGATTTGGTTTGGGATCCACCTTGGGACACAAATCGCGTATCAAGGTTTGCGGCGATGGCATTAGGTATTCGTTAGTTGATTTTATCTGCTTTCGTTGACAATGCATTACATTCATGGTACCCTTTTCTTAAAGGGGAGTAGCTTATAAGTAGCAAAGTCGTCATGACAGGAAGAAATTCCTCGGCTTTGTTCACAACCTTAAAGTTGTTAGCAAGACCTTTATCTTAATTGATGAAGGTCTTTTTTTCATGCTTATCGCTTTTTTAGGTAATTATATTTCTAGGAGGTGTTTATAGGTTGGAGATAATTGATATGCAATTTTTAAGTGCTTTATTAAGTATTATTATGATTGATATTGTTCTTGGAGGCGATAATGCAATACTTATCGCTTTAGCTACCCGTAGGTTACCTAAAAACGAGAGAAAAAAAGCTATTTTCTGGGGGGTAATTGGAGCTGTAGGTGTTAGGGCAGGTCTAACTGCCATAGCAGTATATCTACTTAACATTCCGCTTATTCAATTTGTAGGTGGCGTTTTGCTTATTTGGATTGGTTATAAATTATTAGTGGATGAAGATAAAATAGAGAATGTTGAATCGGGGAAGAATATTCGAGAAGCTGTTAAAACAATCGTCATAGCAGATTTACTGATGGGAATTGATAACGTTCTTGCAGTTGCAGGGGCTGCGCACGGTAGTGTGTTTTTAGTAGTGCTAGGTCTTTTCATAAGCATTCCTATTATTGTATGGGGAAGTACGCTTATTCTTCATTTTATTGAAAGATTCCCTATTATCGTATTTTTTGGAGCTGGTGTCATAGCGTGGACTGCTGGAAAAATGATTGTGCATGATCAATATGTACATAATACAATTATTGTATCTTATCCAATGCTAGAATTAATCGTTCCTATTGGAATAACAGCTTTGGTTATTTTTCTTGGATATTGGAAAAGAAAATAGTGAACTCGTTCAGCTAACTGAACGAGTTCACTATTTGTTCAGTGTTGAACATTTGAGCATATATAGTTATGATATTGGAAAAAGGAATTAGGTGTAAAGATGATTTATGGGATAGGGATTGATATGATTGAAATGGATCGTATAAAAAGCATCCTAGAAGAGAAAGAAAAGGTTTTTTTGCAACGATTATTTACTGATAAAGAACGAGCGCTTTATCCGAAGCAAATGCAGAGAAAAATAGAATATGCCGCTGGAAGATTTGCAGCAAAGGAAGCGGTTGCAAAGGCGTTTGGTACAGGTATTGGTCATAGCATTAGCTGGAAGGATATAGAAATAACTTCTTTGTCTTCAGGAAAGCCCCATGTTGAAATCATTAATAAAGGTGAGAAATATACTCATTTTACAATACATTTAAGCATTACACATACCAAAACAATGGCAGCTGCAAAGGTTATTATTGAACAAATATAGACAGCCTGCATATCTGTCCAATTTCGGACATACATATATTAAAGCAGTAAGGAGGAGGAAATGTGTTATTAGTTACTGCAGAGGAAATGCGTGAAATTGACCGGTTTACAATGGAAGGGATAGGCATTCCTGGGATTGTTTTGATGGAGAACGCTGGTGCGCAAGTAGCTAAAAAAATAAAGGAGGTTATGGGGGGAAAACAGTCAAGCATCATCGTGCTTGCTGGACATGGTAATAATGGAGGAGACGGATTTGTTACAGCAAGACATTTAGGCAATGCTGGTCATCATGTTGAGACGTGGCTTATTGGTGATATAAAAAAATGTTCGCAGGAAAGTATTATTCATTTTCATGCTTTAGTCCATGCTGGGTATAAAATGAAGTTTTGGAATGAACATAATGATGAAGAATTGAAGCAAAAACTCTTGCAAGCAGATGTAATCGTTGATGCTTTAGTAGGTATTGGAGTAAAGGGTGCATTAAAGCAACCTATTAAAAATATGATACCATTTGTTAATCAAACCAACGCTCTAAAGGTAGCAGTTGATACACCAACAGGAATAAATACCGATACTGGCGAGGTGATAGATACCGCTTTTAAAGCTACGGTGACAGTGACATTTGGATATCCTAAAATGGGACAATTATTTTATCCAGGCGCAGATTTTGTAGGGGAATTAGTTATAGCTGATATCTCCATTCCTCCAATCGTATCAGAGCAGC
>JAENYW010000164.1 GCA_016841555.1 Tepidibacillus decaturensis | reverse complement strand
CATAGATGGACAGTTGATACACCAGAGGATTTTGAACTAATAAGAAGAATTATAGAGATTTTATATCCTATAAATCCTAACTTTAGCATGGAAGAGATGATAGAATTATTAAACGAATATCCAGAATGGATCAAGATTAATGCACATATTGAGTGAATAAAATAATAATTGAATATATACATGTTTATATTATTTTTGGAGGACAAATAAATGCTATCGGCTATGGAACATAAACTTAGGGAAATTGAAGAAAAGGACTTAGAATTAATATTAAATTGGCGTAATGCAGATCATATACATCAATATATGTATACTGACCACATTATTACAATGGATGAACATAAAAAATGGTTTCATCATCTTAAGAAAGATAAATCAACAAGGTATAAAATTTTTGAGATAAATAATCAACCTGTTGGATTAGTTTATTTTGTAGATATCAATAGAGAAAAAAAAACATGTAATTGGGGATTTTATCTTGGGAAAAAAAATACACCAAAGGGAACAGGGGTTAAATTAGGTTACTATGGTTTAAATTACGCATTCAATACGCTGAAGCTTAATAAAATATATGGCGAAGTATTTACACATAATACAGCCAGTTTAAAATTCCATCAAAAGTTAGGCTTTATTAAGGATGAGCTATTAGAAAATTATATTGTGAAAAATGGTAAAGGTTATGATGTTGTTCGTTTTTTTCTTGTTAAAAGTAAATGGGATGAAATAATTAGAAATGATGGAGGTACAAATGATGAATAATACCTATTTTGGATGGAACAAATTTAAAGATATAGATAAAGAATATTTTTCTTATATTGAAAACATTTTAGAATACAATTTAGACACAATTGATTTTATTTCTCAATTTCCGATATTTGTAGGACATGTTAATTTGGGAAGGTATCTATTTCTTTATGATTTGTATAAAAAAGTTGAAAATCTTAATGGTCATATTGCAGATGTAGGTACCTATAAGGGTGCGTCCTTCTTATTTTTTTCTAAACTAGTTAGATTATTTGAAAGCCATAGTACAACTCAGGTTCATGGTTTTGATTGGTTTGAAGGAATGAAACCATCAAAAGCTGATGATAAACGAGTAGAAGGAAAATATGTGGGTAGTTATGAAATGTTAATGGAATTAATTAATATGCAAAAACTAAACGATATTTCAATAATACACAAAATGGACGTTACAAAAGAATTAGCGAATTTTTTAAACGATCACCCGCACCTAAGATTTAAAGTTGTATACATGGATATAGGAATCAAAAATGTTTTAGAAGTAGCTTTAAAACAACTTTGGCCCCGAATAGTAAATGGAGGAATATTAATCTTAGATCATTATAACCTAGAAACTTCTCCAGCAGAGAGCGAAATAGTTGAAAAGACTGTTGGAAAGAATTTGATTAGACAAATGCCATTTAATAGACAGCCTACTGGTTATGTTATCAAAGAATTTTAAAACAAGGTGAATTCAATGAAAGTGTATATTCGAGCTGACGGTTCTGCCTTAATAGGACTAGGACATTTAACAAGAACACTTGCTTTAGCAAAATTACTAAAAAATATAGGGTTTGAACCTATTTTTATAATAAGAAATATTTCCGTTAAAGCTATAAACCTTATTGAGAAAACAAATATCCAAGTATTGGTAATACCGTCAGCTACAGAATCTAATGAGATAGACTTTGATTTAGAATTTAAATTATTGAAAAGCTGGGTAACTAATAAATCGAGCATTCTATTAATAGATCACTACGGTTATAAAAATTATATGTTTTCAAAAATAAAAACAATTGTAGATAAATTGGTTGTGATTGATGATTTTCAACCAGATCGAATTACTTCAGATATAGATTTAGTCATTAACCCTAATATTTCTGCTAACAATATAAATTACAAAGATTTACAAAAAACAACGTATTTACTTGGAACAAAGTTTGCTTTACTAAGGGAACCGTTTATACAAGTAAATAATTATACAGTTAATAAAGAATGTAAAAATATACTTATAGTTATAGGTGGTACAGACAATACAAACCTAACCTTTTCAATTATAGATTTATTAATAAAGATAGGGAAATTAAATATTACTGCTGTTTTAGGTTATAATTTTCAAGATTCTAAAACTGTAAATATCGATGTGAATAACAAGTATTCTGAAATTGTTTTTAAGAAATATATTAGTAACATGGCTCAAGAAATAATAAAACATGATTTGGCTATAGTCTCCGCATCAACTATTTCCTTGGAAACCTTATCACTTGGACTTCCCACTTTAGTTATAAATATTATAGAAAACCAAAGAGCTATTTATGAAGAATTACTTAATCAACGATTAGCTGTAGGATTAGGGGAAGGAAAAGATTTTACAAAAAACCGAAAAAAAAATGAAGGAAAATTAAAAGATATTCTATCTAATCACGAAATGAGAAAATTATTATCGGAACGTTCCCAACAGATAATTAATAAGAAGGGCTCAGAATTAGTAGCACAAAAAATATTAAACTTACTTTAATATTTTTTAAAAGGAGTGGCAATTTCGTTATGAATAAAATCCTGAATATAAATGGAACTAAAGTTGGTGGAGAAAGAACATATATAATAGCAGAAGCAGGTTCTAACCATAATGGCAGTCTTAAAATGGCGAAAGAATTAATAGATGCAGCTGTAGATGCAAAAGTAGACGCAGTAAAATTTCAGGCTTTTAAAGCTAAATATCACTATTCAAAATATACTCCAGGATTCGATTATTTAAATAATGCCGCTACTTATGAGCTGATAAAGTCATTAGAAATCAACCGTAAATGGCATGAAGCTCTCATTAGGTATTCAGAAGAACGTGGTATAACTTTTTTATCTTCTCCTGCTGATTCTGAGGCAATAGAACAATTGGCTGAATTAAACATTTCTGCATTTAAAGTTGCTTCTTTTGATTTGCCGGATATTAACTTAATAAAAATAATGGCAAGGTACAATAAGCCTATAATACTTTCCACTGGTTTAGCTAATTATTCAGATATTCAGGCAGCTGTGGATACGATAAAAAAGACGGGAAACGATCAAATAATTTTATTACAATGTACTTCCTTATATCCTGCTCCTGCCCATTTATCCAATTTAGCCGCTATAACAACATTAAAAAAAGCGTTTGCTCATATTGTTGGTTATTCTGACCATACAATTGGCGATCATATTCCAATAGCTGCAGTTGCTCTTGGAGCAAAAGTTATTGAGAAGCATTTTACTTTAGACAGAACACTTCCGGGTCCGGATCATAGTTTTGCTATTGAACCAAATGAACTTAAAAAAATGGTAGATCGTATTCGTGAAGTTGAATTATCTATTGGTGACGGAATGAAAAACGGTCCTAGAGATGAAGAATTAGAAATGTTTAAAAATGGAAGAAGAAGCATTCATGTTACAAGAACTTTAAAAGCAGGGGAAAAAATAGCAAAGGAAAATGTAATTATAAAAAGACCTGGTTATGGCATTTCTCCTCTTTTTTTAGAAAATATTATAGGTATGGAATTAAAAAAAGAGGTAAAGGAAGACAAATGGTTACAATGGGAGGATTTTAAGTGACTATCGCTAAAAAAGAAAATACTATATTAATAACAGGAGCTGGTGGTGTAGCAGTACCAGCATTAATTAAAAATTTACAAAAAATGAAATATAACGTAATTGCGGCAGATATGGATATTAATGCACCGGGATTATATGTTGCGGATAAAGGAGTAATTATTCCTTCTGGGAAATCCCCTATTTTTGCTGATAAAATAATAGATTTAATAAATAAAGAAAGCATAGATATCATTGTTCCACTTGTGGACGAAGAACTTTTGTCAATGGCAGATTTGGAAAATGAAAAGGTAAAAGTGATATTACCAAGTAGTCATTTTATTAAAGTCGCTTTAGATAAATACAAATTAATGAATGTATTAAAAGCTCAGCAAATACCAGTACCAAAAACTATTTTATTATCTGATTGGGATAATCAAATGAAATTTCCCTTAATTGTTAAACCAAGAATCGGGCGAGGAAGCAGAGATATCCATATAATCTATAACCAAAGAGAAATGATTACTATTCAAAAAAAACTGTTCAATCAATCAAAAGATTATATCATACAACAATTTATAGAGGGTACTGAATATACTGTTTCTGTTGTAGTGTGGAAAGATGGATTAGTACAAGCAGTTGTTCCTAAGGAAATAATAAGTAAAAAGGGTGTAACTAGATTAGCGATTACTCGCAAGAATGAAGATATTGATAATATTTGCAGAAAAGTGGAAGAAGCTTTACATGCAAATGGACCTTTTAATGTGCAATTAATAGTTGATGAATGTGGAAAACCTTATATTTTTGAGATTAATCCGCGTTATTCAACTAGTATTTCTCTAACAATAGCATCAGGTGTAGATGAATTAGGTATGATAATAGATCAAATATTAAATAAAAGAATAAGCGAAAAAATTGATAATTGGCAGGATGGAATTGTTATGATAAGAAGATCACTTGATGAATTTATTAATGAAAAAGATTTCAATAAACGTCTATTAGAATTAGGTGGGTAAAAATGATTAAAGATATTGGCAGAGTAGTTCAAGAAATAGGAGAGTTATTAAATTTTTGGAGTAGCAAAAAAATGTATGATGGAATTTGGAAAGGATCACAATTTAAAGCGAAAGTAGATTTATTAGCTCATCATGCATTAGTAGAAAAGATAAGAAAGCTTGATAATAATAATCCAATAATAAGTGAAGAAGATACAGAATCATTAATTGAAGAGCGACCAAACCTATATTGGCTCATAGATCCGTTAGATGGAACTGCTAGTTTTATTAACGGTTTTCCAGGGTTTGTAACACAAATAGCACTTATTGAAAATAATTTTCCTATTATGTCAGCAGTATATGCTCCATCTTATAACCAATTATATACAGCTGAAAAAAATAAAGGAGCTTTTCTTAATGGCCACAAGCTTATGATTAATCATAATAAGAATTTAACAACAATAATTGATAATTACCCAACTCCAAAAGGAATAACGGAAAATTTTTTTTCTGATTTTAAATTAAAAACATATAAAGAATCAGGAAGTATTTCATTGAAAATATGCAGAGTTGCAGATGGAATGGCCGATTTATTTATAAAGGATGTTATTATAAAGGATTGGGATATTGCTGCCCCTCACTTAATTTTAAAAGAAGCAGGTGGTTTTTTAACTGATATTAATGGGGAAAAATTCAACTATTTAGATTCATATGAAAATAAGGGTTTAATTTGTTCCTATAAAAAAGATATCATTGATCAAGTTGTTAAATGGTATAAGAGTTAGCATCTATTTAAAAGGAGGAGTAAAATTGAATGTGCTTGTGGTAGCTGCACACCCCGATGATGAGATACTTGGATGCGGTGGAACAATTGTAAAGCATGTTAAAGCAGGGGATAAAGTGCTTACGTCGATACTTGCAGAGGGAATTACCAGTAGAAGTAAAGAGAGAAATCGGGAGAAGCATAAAACAGAATTAATGAATTTAAGAAATGCAGCTAGAATAGCAAATGATATTTTAGGAATTCAAACGTTGGAATTTTATGACTTTCCAGATAACCGAATGGACAGCCTTGATCGATTGGATATTATTAAAAAGATTGAAGAATTAATTGAAAAACATAAGCCAGATATTATTTATACACATCATGCTGGAGATGTAAACATAGATCATCGTAGAATTCACGAAGCAGTTATCGTTGCCAGCAGACCGATTCCTAATAAACATTTGATTAAACAATTATTGTTCTATGAAACGGCATCTAGTACAGAGTGGCAGGTACCTGGCTCTGCACCTCCATTTTCTCCGAATTGGTATGTTGATATATCTGATCATCTTACCCAAAAAATAAAGGCTTTAACGATATATAAATCTGAAATGAGAGATTGGCCCCATGCTCGTTCGCTTAAGACAATAGAGTATTTAGCGAAATGGCGTGGCTCGAATATTGGTGTTGATTCAGCTGAAGCTTTTATCCTAGGGAGAAATATTCAATTATGATAAAAAAAAGCATATTCAAACGGGGTCTTATAAGTCTCATACCACATGTCTAAATGATTTGCTTCCCGATAAGCATACCTTTGATCAGAATAATTAGCTTCAATGAACCATAGGTGATTTTCTTCGTCAATTCCTATATCTAACCCTAAATCGGCAGTAGCAGGGTAGAGCTCTTCTATATGCTTTGCAATCTTTAAACTTAACTGATTGATTTGCTCATGAAGGTCAGGAGCTAGTATTTTTTTTACTTCTGAAAAAGATACGACCCTTCCTCCTTGAGCAACGTTTGTTACAATTCCATCTTTTTTAGCCACTCGTGTAACAATGCCAGTCTCTTGCCATTTTCCATCTTTATTTTTTTGAACAGAAATACGTACATCAAACTTAGCATTTTCATAGGCTTTAAATCCTATCCAGGGTTGAAGTAAATAAGTATTAGGATTCTTAAAGCGTTTCTGGAAAAAAGCCTCTATTTTATTTTGTTGAATTTTTTTTATTTTTAATTTCTTTTTGGACATGTATTGAACGTTATATTTCTCACCTGTTTTTTCTATAACGGTGATTCTATTACCTAAAGCACCATTAATTGGCTTAATAATAACTTTACTTATATTCTCCATATACTTGCTAAAGACATCGTAAGATAATAATTCACTTTGAGGAATAAAAGCCATGATATCTTCTTTGATCACTAGAAATTGATTTATGGCATATTTATTTCTTTCTGGGATTAAGTTAATAAATAATATATTTTCCTTCTCTTCTAATGCTTTTAATTTTACGTATAGCTCTTTATTTCGTAAAATGGTTCTAACCAAATTAATTTTGGGAATAGATACGGTCTGCTCTTCTAGTATTTTATCTTTATAGGAATAAAGAAAACCTTTAACAAAAGCTTGTGGGATATCGATTCTACTTAGAGAATAAAAAAAAAGGTCAACTTTATTTTTTTCTGCCAACTCATAATAATAGGCTAT
>JAENYW010000001.1 GCA_016841555.1 Tepidibacillus decaturensis | reverse complement strand
GTTAATGATTTTGATACGGAACAATAGGTTTCTTGTGTTAGATTTATTGCTTTTCTAACCTTTGCTTCTACTATATTGGGGCCTGTTAAACGGTAATGAATATGAATTTTTGTATATTTTTTTGGATGTTCATCAGCTCTTTCAGCATTAATTTCTAAATTAAATGTCTCTAATTCAATCCTCATTTTCTTTAATATCGAAACAACATCCATTCCTGTACATCCACCTAAACCATGTAAAACGGTTTCCATTGGTCTCGGACCCTTGTCTTCACCACCTACACCTGGACCAGCATCCATTAATAACGTTTGCCCTGATGGTCCTGTCCCTTGAAATGCCATATTTCCTTGCCACTCAATATTCATCTTCATCAATTATTCACCTCTTATGTTATAAAATGTGTATTAAAAATTACAGAATAACCATTGGATATATTCTGCTACTGTCTCCATCAATAATCCAATTAATTATAATAGTAAATATCATAACATATTTTATTTTTTTTATCTTTATATATATTGACTTTTTGTCAGGACAAAATGTATTAGCATATCCTTGTCTTATTAGCATACATATTTAATGGATAATAACCTTATTTGGGAGGTGCTAATTTGTGAATATTATGTTAGTCTTACGTGCAAAAAAAATCAGACAATTTATCGTTATCCTAACTGCTTTTATTTTTACTATTGGTGTTGTTTATCTAGAGAAGGATAGTATCCCTGTTTTCTCGTCAACCTCTAGCGAGCCAAAGGCCATTTATAGCGTGAATACGCAGAACAAACAAATAGCCTTGACCTTTGACATTAGTTGGGGTGAAAAACGTCCCGAACCTATTTTAGATATTTTAGATCAATCTGGCTTAAATGGCAAAGTTACTTTCTTTTTATCATCTCCATGGAGCGAAAGTCATCCTGAAATAGTACAAAGAATTGTTGAAAGTGGTTACGAAATTGGAAGTCATGGTCATAAACATGTAAATTATAGCAAGCTTCCTGATGAGGAGATTGAAGCTCAAATAAAAAAGGCACATGAAATATTAACAAAGCTCACTAATCAAGAGCCTAAGCTGATACGAACACCTAATGGCGATTTTGATGGTAGGGTACTAAAAATTGCAAATCGTTTAGGCTATACTGTGATTCAATGGGATACTGATTCATTTGATTGGACGAATCCAGGAGTAGACGAAATTGTTAAAAGAGTATCAGAAAAAGTTCATCCTGGTGATATTATCTTAATGCATGCCAGTGATACATGTTTACAAACACACGAAGCATTGCCAATTCTCATTAAACATTTAAAACAAGAGGGATATACCTTTGTAACTATTTCTGAGCTTATTGCCAACGCAAAAATTGAATCAAATGAAATTGAGTGAACTCGTTCAGCATGCTGAACATCGGGGAATCAGATGGGGAGTCTACCCCACCTGATTTATTACCCACTTATAACTGAACCTTTCTGTCACATCCTGTGCTTTGGAAGCGGGGTCTTAACCCAATGAAGATATTCTGATCAATTCTAATCCAATTTCCTCTTTAAATTGCGGATCTTTTACAATGGTAAAAGGCATTTTTCTTTTTTTAACTTCTTCAATGATTTTTAATGTTACTTCAGATATTAGTGTTCCATTAATAATTGCTTTTCCTACCTTTTGATCCTGTAAATCTTTTCTCAGTTGTTTATACGTATCTGGAGAATCTAATGCTTCACTGGTGTATGCATATAGAACATCCTCTTTCGCTTTTCCTAGATATTTACTTTTTTCTTCATTATAAAGATAATGCTCACTTACTAGTAATTTTTCAATTTGTGTTTTCTCACTGATTCTTGTTATTGATTCTTTTTGCCATTCTTCTATCTCTTCAACTTCGTTTTGAATTTTTTTATTTTCCCGCATACATATAGACCCCTTTTTTTGTCTGATCAGTAATTATAATTCCTGATTATAAATAAATTTTCAGAAACATCTTATTAATTTACTAAGGTTCGCTAAACATTTTATTAATCCTCTCCTTATTATAATTACATGAAAGGGATAAAAGAATTCTTCTTTTGCCATATTAATGATAAAGATTAAAATGAGGAGGTTATCATATTGATAAAACACAAAAGAAAATTTTTTGTTTGGATAGGTAGTTTTATTCTTATCTCTTTAATGATAAGCGGTTGTAATGCCTTTAAAGGTTCTGAATCATCTCAGCCAAATTATAAAGAACTAAAGCAAATGGTTATTGATATCTTACAAACAGAGGATGGAAAGAAAGCTGTACAGGAATCTTTAAAGGATCCAAAAATGAAAAAGCAAATGGTTGTAGAAGAAAGTGAAGTTGAAAAAATTATACAAAAGGAATTTTTTTCATCAGAAAATAAAGCGCAATTAAAGAAGATGTTTGAAGAACCAAAATTCGCTTCTCAATTAGGAAAAACGTTATCTAAAGAGAATGAAAAGCTATTGAAGGATTTAATGAAGGATCCCGAATATCGAAAAATGATGCTGGAAATTATGAAGGATCAAGAGTATGAAAAAATGCTATTAGATGTAATGAAATCCACTCCTTACCGAAAGCAAATGATGATGGTGATCAAAGAATCACTTCAAAGCCCTATGTTTAAGGAAGACCTATTAAAATTGATGATAAAAGCAAATGAAGAGGCACTAAAGCCTGAAAAGAAAGAGAAAGATAAAGAGAAAGATAAAGAAGGTGAGGGAGAAGAATAGTGAATAAATATAATACAAAAAAACAGGCTTGTAAAGAATGTTCTAGATCAAGGCGTGACGAAAGCTAGGGATCTCAGCGTATACAGAAATACGTAAGAGTCCTAGATTGAGAAACAACGCAGAGATAGGACTTTATCTACAAGCTGACAGGTCTTCTTTTTTGATAAAAGAAGACCTGCTTTGTTTTTATTATTCTTATGCTTTTTCAATAATTTTTTGCGCTAACTGTTGATACATTTGTCCTACTGGATTTTCTTCTGGATAAACAGAAGGAGCAAACTCATCTTCATCCATACGTTCTGGTGCACCAACAGGAATTTGAACCAATAATTCTGTTCTTAATTCCTCTGCTAGTTTTTTACCTCCATCTTTTCCGAATATATATGCTTTTTCTCCAGATTGACATTCATAATAGGACATATTTTCCACAACACCTATTATTTCATGATTTGTTTTTAGTGCCATAGATCCTGCTCTTGCAGCTACAAAAGCTGCTGTTGCATGTGGCGTTGTAACAATAATCTCTTTGCTTTGTGGAATCGTATTATGAACATCTAAAGCCATATCTCCTGTTCCTGGAGGTAAATCTAAGAGCATATAGTCAAGATCTCCCCAATGAACCTCTTCAAAGAATGTTTTGAGCATTTTGCCTAACATAGGTCCCCGCCATACAACAGGGGCATTATCAGGTACAAAGAAGCCCATAGAGATAACACGAACACCAAAACGCTCCACTGGTAAGATTAATTTATCAATAACAGTAGGTTGATGATCAATTCCCATCATATCAGGAATACTAAAGCCATATATATCTGCATCAATCAACCCAACTTTTTTTCCTTCTCGAGCTAAGGCTACAGCAAGGTTTACTGAAACAGTAGATTTTCCTACTCCACCCTTCCCACTAGCAATTGCAATAAATTTTGTTTTGGAATCAGAAGCCAGCAATGGTGATTTTTGTTTTTGTGGATCTAAGGAAAGTGTACTTTTATGACCTTGTAATTTTTGAACTAGTGCAACTCGTTCTTCCTCAGTCATTGAGCCAAATGTAATATCAACGTTTGTTGCACCTAAAGCTTTAAGTGCACCTTCAACATCTTCTTTAATCGTTGATTTCAAAGGACAGCCCGGTATGGTTAATACAACCTCTAAACTTATACGTTCTCCATCTATTACAATGTTACGAACCATATTTAGTTCAACAAGGCTTTGATGTATTTCTGGATCTTCAACACCTTCAAGTGCTTTAAGTACTTGTTCTTCCGTGATCATAATTCCACCCTTTCTCTCTATATGTAATAGTAATTTATCCAAGTTATATTATACCATAGAATATTTTTTCAGTTATGATTTTTATCATTTGGAGGTGCTTCTGCATAATAGTTTAACATTCCTTGATAAATAGCAAAGGCAACATTCCTTTGATATTCCTCTGTTTCTAATAATGCTGCTTCATCTATGTTAGATAAAAAGCCAACTTCAACCATGGTAGATGGCATATCCACATATTTCAGTACCATGATATCATTTCTCGGTAATGGGACTCTATTCGTGTTTTGAAGATTTCTTATTAGTTCACTTTGAATACTTTTTGCCATTTCTTCATTTTCTTCTCTGATAGGATAATAAAAGGTTTGAGCCCCACGCCATTTGTCCGAAGGGATGCTATTTAAATGTATACTGATAAAAAAATCACCCGTACTTTTATTTGCTAAGCGAACCCGATTTTGTAAATCCTCTACCTTACGGTTTGAATAACCCTTTGTATTGTGGGAGGCTAAATCAACATCTGTATCTCTTGTCATGATTACTAATGCGCCTGCTTCGTTTAAATAATCCTGTAAATAGGAAGCGATTTGTAAAGCAATATCCTTCTCCTCAATTCCCGCTATGCTTCTTGCTCCTCCATCTACTCCACCATGTCCTGGATCAATGACAAAAATGTGCCCTGATAAAGGTAATGACCATGCTGACCAAGAATTATCCATAGGAACATCATATAGCATAATCATTATTAGAATGATGATAGCAATTAAAGTGCTTCCTATTTTTACAATACTATTTTTTTTGATGAGTTCCTTTATAAATGTAACCATCTTTCTCCCCCTTTAAACCATATAAAAATAATTCCTTGTTCATATCTATGGGACGAGTTACTTAATTAGAACAAAATTGAGGGGGTTCTATCGGAGAAAGGTTAATAAGAATCTCATTACCTTTTAAACAATATGTTTTTTCTAAATTCATCATAACCAGGCACTCCATCTAAATGATAAATTTTGGAATACCTAATTAACGTAGTATATAATTCCTGCTTTAAATCATTTCGATTCTGTGTTTTCGTTTGTATCGTTAAGCTATTGATTTTCGGCTCAAATTGGTGCATTAAATGTTGAAGAGCCATTTTATCCCCAGCTTGCGTTTTTTCTAAGACTTTATATAACTTTTGCATAAATATCACCTTCTCATCATATATTCATTAATTGCATCTCCTAGTTTATCAATACTATTTTTTAGCCCCTCTATCTTTTTTTCAAATCGAATCAATAAATAAATAGAAACGGTTATTGGAAAGCCAACATTTGCAATACCTGAGAACCACCATTCATTCATTTCGTTCATACTGATTCCTCCAATTCTGTTCGTAATAAAAGCAGAGCTATTTTCCTTATTTTTGAGATATATTGACGTGATACATTCAGCTTCATCGCTATCTCCCGATCTATTAAACCTTCAACATATGCTAGATATAATATCTTTTGTTGTTTCTTTGTCAATTTTTTAAAAACTATATATAACTTTTTGTTCGATAAATACTCCTCCATTGAGCCAGCATTGATTTCATAATCAGCAGTATCTTCTGAAACAAATTGATCTAACATTGTGGTATTGTCATTTTCATTATTAATCGGTTTATCTAGTATTAATTTTTCCCTATTATCATGTTTTCTGTGTTTTTTATCAATTAGAAAAGTGATGGGAAGAGATAAATATGGTGAAACATAAAAAACTTCTTTTTCTATTGATTATATTAATTTCTATCGTAATCTATATAGCCTACATCCAAGGGGTATTTGTTAGCATTTCATTAGAAAAACAAGAGCTAACTGAGACTAAAATTGTTAATTATGATCAACTTTATTGGATTGAACGTGATCAAAGTGAGTTAGCAGACAAGATAATGTTAGATAAAACTAGAATTTGGTTAGCTAAAGAAATTCAAACAGGAGCACAAAAAGTACGATTCAATTGGGATTATATGATAGACAATCCCCAGTATGATTTAATAGAAATTATGTTGCCAACAACAAGATATATAGACAAAAACGGTAAAATAATTGAGTTTATTTCTGGTAAGGGTATAATTACCAAAGTTCATTCAGAAAAGGGATGGGAGTCTTATAAGACTAACCAGTAACTTTAAAAAACGATTTCCAGAGCATATTTTAATTATTTACATATATGCTATAATTATCTACATATATAAAAATAAAAAAGCAGTCTTATTTTATTAAAGGTGAGAAATTTAATATGGTTGCTTTTTGATGTATTAATGTTTGCTTAAAAATAGTTATAACTTTGAAAAGGAGAGGGTAATTATTATGGGAGAGATAAATATGGTGAAACATAAAAAACTTCTTTTTCTATTGATTATAATAATTTCTATCATGATCTATATAGCCTATATCCAAGGGGTATTTGTTAGCATTTCATTAGAAAAACAAGAGCTAACTGAGACTAAAATTGTTAATTATGATCAACTTTATTGGATTGAACGTGATCAAAGTGAGTTAGCAGACAAGATAATGTTAGATAAAACTAGAATTTGGTTAGCTAAAGAAATTCAAACAGGAGCACAAAAAGTACGATTCAATTGGGATTATATGATAGACAATCCCCAGTATGATTTAATAGAAATTATGTTGCCAACAACAAGATATATAGACAAAAACGGTAAAATAATTGAGTTTATTTCTGGTAAGGGTATAATTACCAAAGTTCATTCAGAAAATGGTTGGGAACCCTATAAAACTGACCAGTAAAATCTAAAAAGGAATGTTTGGACCAAAACCAAACATTCCTTTTTATTATTTCCTAACAACACCAAAAAATTTAATTACTGCTACATTACAATCCAACCACTAGAAGAATGAACTCTTTTTAATAAGCCTTTACCTGTAACAAATTTAATATCCTCACCATTATCATCTACGTCAAAATATTTTAGATACGGATATTCAATTTCAATTAAATCATACTCTGAATTAATCTTCATAAAGTAAGCCATTTCAAGTAGAAAGTTTCTTCCTTTGTTGCTAAGATTATTAAGTATATCTTTTTCACTAATAGTCATACCTAAACCCAAAGAAACAGCTGACAATGCTACTCCTACAGGTGTAGGAGCTTTTGTTACAAAGAAGCCTAAAACAGATGCAAAAACACTTAACCCTGTTGCTAACTTATTGCTGTCAGGATTAACAATACCATCCTCCAGAATTTCTCTTTGAGCATTTTCCATATCATATAATTTCTCTCTTGTAACAATTACTGTAGAAGTACCCTCTTGTGTATGCGCCATAATAAATCTTCTCCTTTTAAATTTTGATTTTTTAATAACGGAAGGGGTACAAAGAGAAGTGATTTACCCCTAATCATTCTCTTCGTTCCGATATTATATAAAGGGAGATGAGAGGTAAAAAAAGCAACCTTATTTTATAAAAATTACTAAAATAAAATTAAAACAGCACTCTAATGAGTACTATTTTAATCAACTTTTATCCTCATCCGTTACCCGAAAGGATTTTAAATAGTTTTGTATTTCTTCTTGAGGAGTCTGAAGCAAACTAGCAAGCATTGTTCGAATGGCGTCTAGTGTTTTAATTCTATCTTCAATTTCATGGATTTTATTGTGCACAAGTTCCTTTAAAGTTTCTGAATCCATGTCTGGGCTAAGCATTTGTAGTATTTCCCGTATCTCCTTTAATGAATAGCCTAACGATTTAGCATCGTTGATGAATTTAATCTTTACCAAATAATCATCTGTGTATATCCGGTAACCATTAGCTATCCGTTTAGGCGTAGGAAGGATACCACTATCCTCATAGTAACGGATGGTTGCCATGCTTAATCCAGTCTGTTTTGCCAATTCACCGCGTGTCATTCCTTTCATGCTCACTCCTCCATTTTTTAATAAGATGATTCTGATCTGCGTTTTTTTGTATAGACCTCATCAAACTTTACTTCAGGATACTTAGATGAAGGACCATCCAGCAACGCTGAATGTTCACCTTTTAAATACTGGTCAAAGAAAGCTCTTACGTAAGATCTGGTAATATCTATATTTTTAACCGGTTCTATACCTTTAGCAAAAATCAACGGAGACACCAGCGCTATGTCAGTGAAGCTTTGATGGTAAAAATAATCGATAGTCAAATAATAGGTGTCGCTCGTGCTTTTTTCCATAACCGATTCGAGATCTGGGGCAAACTCCTCATAGAACACACTGACTTTTTCTTTAACCGATGGATCAAGGCTTGCAGCGGTACCGCCCGACATCAAATACATAAATGGTTGCTTTAAACCAGTCTGAGTAACACTACCAAAGAATCCGCCTTCTAGACTTACGCCTGCCTTGAACCGCTTGTCCTGAGCCATAGCCTCTACGGTTGTTGTCCCTCCATAGGAATGCCCGAATATTCCAACACGGTCCAGATCCAATTTCTCTTGTAGCATCCCGTTAGGGTCCTTCATATTCCACTCACCGATAGTGTCGAGGACAAAACGAGCATCCGCCACACGAATCCCAACACCCTCTATGTTGTGCTCATAAGATCTCCTATTTAGGATATTCGGATTAAAGAATGCAGAGCGGCCATCAGGGAATGTGACCTTGGCCGATGTGTATGGATGATCCATCCCCACTACGATATAACCGTGACTGACCAGCTCTTCAATCGTTGTCATGCTCTGAAAACGGGTCGATAGGATGCCAGGCGAGAACAGCAGTACCGGATATTTAGATTCTCTTGTAGACAGCTTCACCCCTTCGACAACATGAGTAGAAATTTCCGTCACATGATTGAAGAGCTTCTTAGGTATGTTAAACACCAGATTAATCGCTTCTCCTAGTTCGGAAGGATAGTGCTCCACTTCCTTCCCTTTAACCTCGTCCTGGTCAACTGGATACCAGACATTTATCATAAGCTCCCTCTTGTTATTCAGATCACCACTTAACGTTTCATCACGAGATTCATCTATTAGATGAGCGTAAATAGTTCCTATTGCATAGCTGCCTGTTGGCTCAGGCATTGTAAATATGGGTAATAGCTTACGTCTCAAATACACAGACTTACCAATAACTTTTAATGCCATGGCTAGCAGATTTTTTTTCAATAGAGATTTAGTTCTCCACATAGCTGTCAAAATGATCAGAATCACAAAGACCTCTAATACTCTCATTATACAATACCTCCAATTTTATATCTTAATGAAGTGACTATAGATTCATCATAAACATTGAAGTATACTACAATGTCAAGTATTAATTTGGAATGCAAGCTTTGTACGCATTAAGGAAGTCAGATATGGTTAGAATCACTATTCAGGTATAAAAAAGACCCCCAACCAAAATAGTTGAGAGTCCTTGAAATGTTAAATATCTATTTAACAATCATTACTGGACATTTCGCATCTTTTGCCACTTTATGACTTACTCCGCCTAATACCATACTTTGCAAACTGTTAAGTCCTCTACTACCTATCACTAAACAATCGAATTGATTATAATTTGCATATTCAGCAATTGTCTTACCCGGTTCACCGTGAAGAATTTTAAGTTCATGATTAATATTAGACTCTTCTAATAAAGAAAGAATATCTTTCAGCTTATCTCTTCTTTTTGCAGCAATTTCTTCACTATCCCCACTATGATTAACCTATCCATTGTTTACAACTTAATGCGTTTTCTCTTCTTTTCGTCTTTTATTACGATTTAAGTTTTTTGGCTCTATGACAGAAACCTCCTCCTGCATCATACCAAAGATTCCTTCGCTTTTTCCCTTTTGTGTCTGACAATACTCACAATTCTCTTTGTCATGAGAATGATAATTTTCTGGTTCAGGATAAGAGGTAATAACTCCCTCATAATTACGTAAAATAATTTTGTCAGCACTTTGCGATACCACATAGTTTGGCATGACTGGTATTTTTCCTCCTCCTCCAGGAGCATCTACCACAAAGGTTGGTACTGCATAGCCAGAAGTATGGCCTCTTAACGCTTCGATGATTTCTAGTCCTTTTGAAACTGGTGTACGGAAATGACCGATTCCTTCCGATAAATCACACTGATAGATATAGTAAGGTCGAACACGAATTTTTACTAATTCATGCATTAATTTTTTCATGATATTGGGACAGTCATTGATGCCTGCAAGAAGAACCGATTGATTTCCTAAAGGAACACCTGCATTTGCTAATCTTTCTACTGATTCTATTGCTTCAGGAGTAATCTCATTCGGATGATTAAAGTGAGTATTAATCCAAATTGGATGGTACTTTTGAATAATGTCCGTTAAATTCTTGGTAATCCGCTGTGGAAAAACAACTGGAGCCCTTGTTCCTATTCGAATAATCTCAACATGCGGAATACTGCGTAATTCCTTAAAAATATATTCCAACGTTCGATCATTAATTAATAATGCGTCTCCACCAGAGAGTAATACATCTCTGATTTCAGGATGATTTCGAATATATTGAATTGCTGCATCTAACTGTTTTTTGGGAACACCTTGACCAATATGCCCTGAAAAACGACGGCGGGTACAATGACGACAGTACATTGCACATTGATTGGTTAATAAAAATAAGACACGGTCTGGATAACGATGGGTTAATCCCTGAACAGGTGCATCTGTATCCTCATGTAAAGGATCTGTCATATCATAAGGAGTCCTTTGTGATTCATAAGACAAAGGAACAGCCTGACGTCGTATTGGACAATTAGGGTCCTTAGGGTCCATCATCATGGCATAATAAGGAGTTATATTTAAAGGAATGGTTGAATTAGCAACCTTTACCCCTTCCTCCTCCTCAGGGGTTAAAGGGATTACCTTTTTCAATTCATCTAAGGTTCGAATGGTATTAGTAAGCTGCCACATCCAATCATTCCACTGTGCTTCTGTTACATCCTTCCATAAATCAACACTTTGCCAATAAGTCAATCCTCTCACTCTCCCATTTTTTCTATTCTTTCGTCACAATTTCTCTCTTTATAGTTTTCCTCTTACATAAAAGAAAATAAAAAAACCTGAATACTCCACCCCTTTTAAAAAGAGGTTAGAGTATTCAGGTTTCGCCTACTGACTCACCTTAAACCACGGTTATTCCATAGTCTATTATTGATCCCTTTGAACCAATAAAAATCCCAGTCTCTAAAATAATTATTTTTCAGATTAGATTTCAGCTAGAAATGATTTGGTAGTTAACAAAAATCTATAATTATCCAAAAATAATCACATACTTTAGCTCACATCCAAAGCCTACCAACTAACCATACTTCATAAGATTTTATTATCTAGCAAGTATTATAACATGTAAGGTAATACTTTAACAAAAATCCTATATCGTAACCAAACCCTATATTTAGGGTGATTTTTATCCCATGGGTGTTATAGTCTTTAATTCTTAGTATCTTACATAGCTAGTTCACATATGCTACAAAATACTCCATATGAAAATTAATGAATAATTTTTTAAAAAAAATACGTTTTAGAATCTTTGTCCTCATAAATGAAAAATAGCACAATAACAAGGATTGTGATAGATAATAAAAAGCATCCAATAAATTGGATGCTTTTAAACATTGTATACAATTAACGTTTGGAGAACTGTGGTGCACGACGTGCAGCTTTAAGTCCGTATTTTTTACGTTCTTTCATACGTGGGTCACGTGTTAAGAAGCCTGCTTTTTTCAATACTGGACGATATTCTGGATCAGCTTGTAATAACGCACGGGAAATTCCGTGGCGAATTGCTCCAGCTTGACCTGTGTATCCTCCACCATGTACATTTACTAATACATCATAGGCATTAAGTGTTTCTGTAGCAACTAATGGTTGCTTTGTAATAAGCTTTAAGGTTTCTAAGCCAAAGTAATCATCTATATCACGTTTGTTAATTATTATTAGTCCATCGCCTGGTACTAAACGAACACGAGCTACAGAATTTTTACGACGACCTGTACCATAATATTGAACTTGTGCCAAAGGTATACCCTCCTTCTATTAACCTTTAATTTCCCAAGCTTGCGGATTTTGAGCTTGATGTGGATGTTCTGAACCAGCATAAACTTTTAATTTCATCCCTTGTTGACGTCCAAGTGTTCCTTTAGGTAGCATGCCCTTTACTGCAAGCTCGATCATACGATCAGGCTTGTTTTTCAGCATATCAGCAGCAACCGTTACTTTTAAACCACCTGGATATCCAGAGTGACGATAATATTTTTTCTGTTGTAGTTTTTTTCCTGTTAATTCTATTTTGTCTGCATTAATGATAATGACAAAATCACCGGTATCAATATGAGGTGTAAATTGTGGTTTATTTTTACCACGAAGGATACTAGCAACTTCTGATGCTAAACGACCAAGTCTTTGACCTTCTGCATCGATGACATACCATTTGCGTTCAACTTCACTAGGCTTCGCCATGAATGTGGTACGCATTGTCTTCCCTCCTAATCTATATCCAATCAATGTTTTTTTAATTTTTATGTGTTCATTCACAATGTAATATGTTTTATTCGAATATATCAATACCCGGGGCTGTGGGTAATGAAATACCAAAGAATATAATACTACATTAAGATGCTCACGTCAAGAATTTTCTGCACGCTAGGAATCGTTGTCTAATATTGAACATCCCATAAGGATAGTCCGTGAGCTGGAGCTGTTTTTGCTTTTAGAATCTTTTCTTTTGTATAGAATAAAGGAATGATTTCTTCTTTATTCATTTTTTTTCGTCCTACTTCTATTAATGTTCCCATAATAATACGAACCATATTATATAAAAATCCACTACCACTGATTTGAAAGATGATTTCATTTCCTTCCTTCCAAAGCATTGCTTCATCAATTCTTCTTATTTTATTTTCTTTATCTGTTCTAGCGGAGGAAAAATTGGTGAAATCATGTTCTCCTTCAAATAACTGACTTGCTACTTGCATTAACTCCAGATCAAGCTTATAGGGATAATGCCAACTAAATCTTCTATGAAAGATATCTGGGGACATATGATGGTAGATATAATATCTATAAGTCTTTTTCTTCACATCAAATCGTGAATGAAAAGATAGTGGTGCTTCTGTTGTATTCACCATAATAATATCATCTGGAAGTTCTGGTTTTAAAGCAAGCCTCCACTTTTCTCCTGGTATGTTGCTATCTGTTATAAAGTTACATACCTGCTTTTTCGCATGAACGCCTGCATCGGTTCTGCCTGATGCGTTTATGCTAATTTTTTGCTTGGTTAATCGATATAAAGCGCTCTCTAGTTCTCCTTGAACCGTTCTGTGGTTTGGTTGAATTTGAAATCCATGAAAATCAGTTCCATCATAGCTTATTTCGCATTTTATATTTCTATTCATGTTAATTCCCTCTTACTATAATCATTAAGGTAAGCAGGGTAATAAATAGGAGCATAAGAAAAAGATCTCGCCATGTAAAGGTAAATACTCGAAGTCTTGTCCTTCCTTTTCCTCCATGATACCCTCTTGCCTCCATTGCATCAGCTAATTCTTCAGCTCGTTTAAATGCACTGATAAACAAAGGAATAATAATTGCTATCATTATCATTAATCTTTTATGTAATGGGCCTGATTCAAAATTGGCACCTCTCGCCTTCTGTGCCTTCATTATTTTTTCTGTTTCTTCTAATAATGTAGGAATAAAACGTAAGGATATGGACATCATTAGCGCTAATTCATGAACAGGTACCTTTATCCGTTTTAATGGGTAAAATAAGCGTTCTAGCCCTGCTGTCAAATCAATAGGTGCTGTGGTTAATGTTAGCATGGAAGCAATGATGACAAGTAATAATAATCTTAATGCGACAAATAATGCCTGTTGGATACCCTCGCTATAGATTGTTATCCAATGCAAATCTATAACGATTGTCCCACCCTTTGTCATGGTTACATGTAGGATGGTTGTAAAGAGAATCATCCATAGGATAGGAATAAGTCCTTTTATGTAATACGAAAAAGGAATACTAGAGATGAACATTCCAACTAGGGTAAATACCAGAAGAATAATATATCCTGTTATATTATCTGCTAAAAAAATAAAAGATATGAATAAAAAGGAAAACATTATTTTTGATCTTGGATCAAGTCTGTGAATAAAAGAATCCCGTGGAATATATTGTCCAATAATTAAATAGTTAGATAAGCTCATCTACTTTTCCCCTTTTTTAATCGTTCAAGAAGGTGCTTTTCCAATTCATCAATGGAAAAGCAATGGTATGGTATTGGTGGGTGAACCTGCTGATTAAGTGTTATTATTAATTTTGTGATTTCTGGAATATCTAAACCTATTTCCTGTATAACCTCTTTATTTTGGAATATTTCTTCTGGTTTCCCCTGTAACAATACGCTTCCTTTATTTAAAACAACCAATTGATCCGCAATGGCTGCAATTTCATCCATACTATGGGATACAATAATTGTTGTCATTTTATTTCGTTCATGTAGGTTTTTTATCATTTGAAGAATTTCTTTTTTACCATTTGGATCTAAGCCTGCAGTTGGTTCATCAAGGATTAATACTTTAGGTTTGAATGCTAAAACACCTGCAATAGCTGTTCTTCTCATTTGACCTCCGCTTAATTCAAAAGGAGATCGTTTTGCAAATATATCATAGGGTAATTGAACCATTTCCATTGATTCTTTTATTAATTGTGAGATATGCTGCTCGTCAAAGCCAAAGTTTTTCGGCCCAAATGCAATATCTTTTTCAACTGTTTCTTCAAATAATTGATGTTCAGGATATTGAAAAGCGATGCCAATATGCTTTCTTAACTCATATAGATTTTTATTTTTTCCCTTATTACTTCGTTTTGTACTCCACTCCGTGTTACCTACTTTTATAAATCCTTTATCAGGAAAGGTGAGTGCACCAATCAATTGAATCAAGGTTGATTTTCCTGAACCTGTATGTCCTATAATGCCAGTAATTCTTTCACTAGGAATAGTTAAATTAATATCTTCTAAAGCCTTTCTTTCTAGTGGTGTGTTTTTCATATAAGTATAAGATACATTTATTATAGAAATGTCCATAATTCACGAACTAGCTCCTCTTCCGTTACAATATCTTCGGAAAAAGGAAAGCCTTTTTCCCTTAATCTATCTGCCAATTCACTTGCCAAAGGAACATCTAACCCAATACTATGTAATAATTCCCTTTTTGATAATACTTTTTTAGGTGGCCCATCAAGTAAAAGCTCTCCATTATTCATTACTATGATTCTATCAGATAAAAGTGTTTCCTGCATATCATGAGTAATTTGTATAATCGTAATATTTTCATTCTCATTTAATTGCTTTACTGTTTGAAGTACTTCCTTTCTTCCCTTTGGATCTAGCATAGAGGTTGCCTCGTCTAATATAATCACTTTAGGCTTCATTGCTATAATACCAGCAATAGCTACTTTTTGTTTCTGTCCTCCAGAAAGATGATGTGGTTCGACTGTTTTATAGGAGGTTAATCCAACCTTGTCTAAGGCTTCGTCTATACGAATTCTCATTTTGTCTATTGATATCCCTTGATTCTCTAATCCAAATGCTACATCTTCTTCTACTGTATTAGCAATTAACTGATTGTCTGGATTCTGAAATACCATACCTACTAATTTACGAACTTCCCAAATTTGCTCTCTTTCTTCTGGTAGTTGTATTGCATCAACAATAACAACCCCTTCATCACAAAATAATAATCCATTTAATATTTTTGCAAGAGTAGATTTTCCTGAACCATTAGGACCTAGTATGGAGATAAACTGATGCGTATAAATTGTCATGGATATGTTGTTTATAGCCAGATGGCTATTATTAGGATAACAATAGGTGATGTTTTTTAATTGTATGTATGGTTTCATCATGGTTTTCTCCTACTCCATATGTTCTAAATTAAACAAAAGAAAAAGGGTGTAGTATCAGAATCTTTAAGTTAACAGACTCTGTCCTCACCCTTATGCTTCTAAAAATTATTCTACTAATTCAAGATATACCATTGGTGCAGCGTCTCCGCGGCGAGGACCAATTTTCAAAATACGTGTATATCCTCCCTGACGTTCAGAAAAACGCGGTGCGATATCACTAAAAAGTTTTTGTATCGCGTCTTGATTATTTTCAGCATCTGCTACTTCTCTTCTTACAAATGAAGCAACTTGTCTACGAGCATGAAGATCTCCACGTTTTGCACGGGTAATTAATTTTTCCGCAATGGAACGAACTTCTTTTGCTTTTGATTCAGTTGTTTCAATTCGTTCATTTATAATTAAATCAGTAACGAGGTCACGGAACAATGCTTTACGAGCTGCTGAATTGCGACCAAGCTTTCCATATGCCATTCCTTGTCCCTCCTTTATCCATCATTATTCTTCATTGCGAAGACCAAGTCCAAGATCATCAAGCTTAGTTTGAACTTCTTCGAGGGATTTTCGCCCTAAGTTACGAACCTTCATCATATCTTCTTCAGATTTCGTTGATAATTCTTGAACCGTATTAATTCCAGCTCTTTTTAAGCAGTTATATGAGCGAACAGAAAGATCTAACTCTTCTATTGTCATCTCTAATACTTTTTCTTTTTGGTCTTCTTCTTTTTCTACCATTATCTCTGCTTCTTTTGCTTCTTTCGTTAAACCGACAAATAAATCTAAATGTTCTGTAAGAATTTTCGCACCTAAGCTTACTGCTTCCTCAGGACGAATGCTTCCATCAGTCCATATTTCTAACATTAATTTGTCAAAATTTGTAACTTGGCCTACACGGGTATTTTCTACGCTGAAGTTAACTCTTGTAATTGGAGTATAGATTGAATCGACTGGAATCATTCCTATAGGTTGTTCTTCGTTTTTATTACGATCTGCAGGAACATATCCACGACCACTATTAGCATGAATTCGCATACGAAATCTAGCATGCTCGTTTACAGTAGCAATATGTAAATCAGGATTTAATATCTCCACATCACTATCTGCACTAATATCACCAGCTGTGATATTACCATCCATACCATCAACATCTATCTCTAATATTTTTTCCTCATCCGAGTGAATTTTTAACGAAAGTTTCTTCAGGTTTAATATAATTTCAGTTGTATCTTCTACTACGCCGGGTATTGTAGAAAACTCATGCAAAACCCCATCTATTTGAATGGAGGTCACAGCTGCACCTGGCAAAGAAGATAGTAAGATACGTCTTAGTGAGTTACCAAGTGTAGTACCGTAGCCTCGTTCTAAAGGTTCTACAACAATTTTCCCATAGGTACCATCTTCACTTGTCTCTACTATTTCAATTTTAGGCTTTTCTATTTCAATCACTATCATTAACCCTCCTTCAAAACGTCCAATCAAGTGGCATCCATAAAAACACGAGGGTAAAGTACCAATTAAGAACAATCGATGTTATAAGTTTTATTAACCTAACCATGTTCTACATGTGATTCTAGTTGAGAGCATACTTACCCTAACTTACCATACTATTATTCACATGTTCAGGTAAACTATACAGTAACATAGTAAATATTGTTACACACGACGGCGTTTTGGCGGACGGCAACCGTTATGAGGAATAGGTGTTACGTCTTTAATTATATTTACCTCTAAACCTGCTGCTTGTAATGAACGTATAGCTGCCTCTCTACCTGCTCCTGGTCCTTTGACTAGTACTTCAACGGTTTTCATTCCATGCTCCATAGCTGTTTTAGCTGCAGCTTCAGCTGACATTTGTGCAGCAAAAGGGGTGCTTTTTCTTGATCCTTTAAAACCAAGTGCACCTGCACTACTCCAAGAAATTGCATTACCATGAGTATCAGTAATAGTTACAATAGTGTTATTAAAAGTAGATTTAATATGCGCTATTCCACTCTCAATATGTTTACGATCACGTTTCTTTGTACGTGTTGTTTTTGGTCTAGCCATTTCGTCATCCCTCCTTACTTCTTCTTGTTCGCAACGGTACGACGTGGACCTTTACGAGTTCTTGCATTTGTTTTTGATTTTTGCCCACGTACAGGCAAACCACGACGATGACGAATACCTCTATAAGACCCAATTTCGATTAGGCGCTTAATATTGAGTGCAATCTCACGTCGCAGATCTCCTTCAACCTTTACACTTTTATCAATTTTTTCACGTAATTTTGATACTTCTTCTTCTGTTAAGTCGCGTACTCTGGTATCTGGGTTCACTCCAGTTTCAGCTAAAATTTCATGTGATATTGAACGTCTGATACCAAAAATGTAAGTTAATGCAACTTCCACTCTTTTATCACGTGGTAAGTCTACACCTGCAATACGTGCCATTTAATACACCTCCTTGGATTAGCCTTGTTTTTGCTTATGTTTTGGATTTTCGCAGATAACCATTACAGTACCTTTACGGCGAATAACTTTACACTTTTCACAAATAGGTTTGACAGATGGTCTAACCTTCATTTTATAACCTCCTTATGCCAAAGCCACAGCTATTTATAACGATACGTTATCCGACCACGCGATAAGTCATAAGGGGATAATTCCACCGTTACTTTATCACCTGGTAAGATTCGAATAAAATGCATTCTAATTTTTCCTGATACATGTGCTAAAACTTTATGACCATTTTCTAATTCAACACGAAACATTGCGTTAGGTAAGGGTTCAATTACTGTCCCTTCCACTTCAATCACATCTTCTTTGGCCATGGTTCACTCTCCTTCCTTTTCTTCAGTACTTAAATGATTTGAAAGGTAATCCTGTATAACATACCGTAATTTAGCATTAGAAACTCTTCCATTTTCCTTCATGCTGTCTATAATTTCTTCAGCAATAACCTCTGTTGTTCTAACATGGCGAACGTTTTTCCTTTTTGGTTGATCATATTTACGTTTATCTCCATCTGCTAATATGACAAAACGTTCTTGCATAGCCATAACTATCATATATTTACCGCGTTCACGTCCCTTTAATACCTCAACTATTTCACCAATTTTGAGTACTGGACTTATTTGCTCCATCATATCACCTATAGCTTTGTTGTAATTTCATGTCCAGTATCTGTAATGAAGATGGTATGCTCATAATGTGCACTTAATGAATGATCCTCTGTAACCACAGTCCATTTATCTGAAAGTGTTTTGACAAACCTTTCCCCTGCAATTACCATAGGTTCAATAGCTAAGGCCATACCTGGTTTTAATCTTGGACCTCTATTCGGAGGTCCGTAATTCGGTACTTTAGGATCTTCGTGTAAATTCTGACCTATTCCATGTCCAACATATTCTCTTACTACTGAAAACCCATGAGCTTCTATATGCTGCTGTATAGCATTGGATATATCAGATAATCGATTGTTTGGTGTTGCTTTTTCTAATCCTTTATATAAGGACTCTTCCGTTACTTTCATTAGCTTTTTAGCTAACTCTGAAATGTTACCAACACCATAAGTCCAAGCTGAATCTCCATGATAGCCTTTGTATTCAGCACCAATATCGATACTAATAATATCTCCATCCTTTAACACACGGTTACTTGGAATACCGTGAACAAGCTCATCATTCACTGAAGTACAAACACTTCCTTGAAAGCCCCCATAGCCTAGAAATGAAGGGATTGCTCCTTTGCTTCGAATAAAATCCTCAGCAATTTGGTCAAGCTCCTTAGTGGTAATTCCTGGTCGAACTACTTTTTCTAACACTTGATGTGTTTCAGCAACAATCCGTCCAGCAATTCGCATCAGGTCAAGTTCAACATCGGATTTACGTATAATCATTACGCTAAACCCCTAAGTATTTTTTCAACAGATTCAAATACTTTATTGATATCTTGATTACCATCAATGCTTTGTAGTACTTCTTTCTTCTGATAATAGGATAACAATGGTTCAACTTGTTTTAAATTGACTTCTAACCTTGTTGCCACTGTTTCCTCTTTATCATCATCACGTTGATATAATTCTCCACCACATTTATCACAAGTCCCTTCCACTTTTGGAGGGTTGTAAATGACGTGATAAGTAGCTCCACAATCACGACAGATACGCCTACCTGTTAATCGTTGCATTAAGCTGTTTTGATCTACTTCAATATAGACAACTGCATCTATATCTTTATTTAGTTTTTCTAGTAAGAGATCTAATGCTTCTGCTTGTGCAACTGTGCGTGGAAATCCGTCTAAAAGGAAGCCTTTGTTACAATCATCTTTACCTAACCGTTCGTTCACAATACCTATTACGACTTCATCGGGCACGAGTAAACCTTGATCCATGTAAGATTTTGCTTCCAACCCCATTTTTGTTCCTTCTTTAATTGCACTACGGAACATATCACCAGTAGATATATGAGGGATTTGGAATTGGTCTACAATTTTTTCTGCTTGAGTACCTTTTCCTGCCCCAGGAAGACCCATCAGCACGATGTTCATAGTCTATCCCTCCATCAAATCAGCTTTCAACAATGAAGAAAGCTACTTTTTAATAAAACCATCATAATGACGCTTGATTAATTGTGTTTCAATCTGTTTCATTGTGTCAAGCGCAACCCCAATCACGATTAATAAGGAAGTACCTCCAATACTAACTGATTGTGGCATATTTGTCGTTGCTGTAAAAAGTACTGGTAGTATCGCTACTGCTGCAAGGAAAAATGATCCTGCTAGGGTGATACGGGACAGTACCTTTGTAATATATTCAGTAGTTGCTTTTCCCGGTCTAATACCAGGAATAAAGCCTCCATTTTTCTTCATGTTTTCAGCCATTTGCATTGGATTAATTTGAACAAAGGTGTAGAAGTAGGTAAAGCCAATAATTAGTAATACATAAATGGTAGCCCCAAACAGACTAGTATAGGTAAAATTATTGATTACCCAATCAGCAACTTTATTTCCAGACCAAAATTGAGCGATCGTTGACGGAAACATAAGCAGTGATAGTGCAAAAATAACTGGAATAACTCCAGCAGAATTCACTTTAAAAGGAATATGACTGGATTGACCTCCATACATTTTTCTACCTACTACTCTTTTAGCATAATTGACTGGAATTTTTCTAACCCCTTGTTGAACAAAAATGACACCAACAACAACTAATACAATAAATAAAGCAACCAATAGGATCTTTACAAGATTTAAGAATAGTTGTTCTCCTGCTTCACCAATTTGAACACTATAAACAGTAGCCAACGAATCTGGAATTCCTGCTACGATACCAGCGAAGATGATTATAGAAATTCCATTTCCTATACCATTTTCAGTAATTTGTTCACCTAACCACATCAAAAATGCTGTTCCTGCTGTTAATGTTATTGCTATGAGTAAAATGGTTGTTGTACTCGAATCTTTTACAAGCCCAGGATATAAATTATTAAATCCAATGGATAATCCGATTGCTTGAATAAATCCTAGAACTACCGTTCCATAACGAGTGATTTGAGCCAGTTTTTTTCGACCTAGGTCTCCTTGACGTGCCCATTCAGCAAATTTAGGAATAACGTCCATCGATAATAATTGAACAATAATCGATGCTGTAATGTAAGGCATAATTCCCATTGCAAAGATCGAAAATCTGCCTAAAGCTCCTCCAGAAAAAGTGTTTAGAAATCCAAATATATCTCTTTCTGCTAAACTTGCTAAAACACTACTATCAATATTTGGTACAGGAATAAAACTTCCAATACGGAAGACGACCAGCATAAGAAGTGTAAAGATAATCTTCTTACGCAAGTCGTTAACCCTAAATATATTGGAGATCGTTTTAAACATTAAACCACCTCAGTTTTACCGCCAGCAGCAGCAATTTTTTTAACAGCAGCCTCTGAAAATTTAGTAGCTTTTACTGTTAGTTTAACATTAATTTCTCCATTGCCTAGAATCTTCACACCATTTTTTACTTGTTTTACATATCCTTTTTCTTCAAGCAAATCTGGAGTAACCACTGTATCTTCTTCGAAGCGATTTAAAACATCTAAATTAATCACAGCATACTCCTTACGAGTTGGGTTAGTAAAACCACGTTTTGGCAGTCGTCTTGCCAATGGATTTTGTCCACCTTCAAAACCTGGACGAACTCCTCCGCCAGAACGAGAGTTTTGTCCTTTATGTCCTCTCCCTGCTGTTTTTCCATTTCCTGTCGCAATTCCTCTTCCAACACGTTTACGCGTGTGACGTGCGCCTTCCGTTGGCTTGAGCTCATGTAACTTCACGGTTACACCTCCTCTATTTCAAAGCGAAAATATTACTCATTAATTTCTGCTACTTCTAATAAGTGACTTATTTTGTTAATCATCCCACGTATTTCTGGATTATCATTATGAAGAACAGATTGATGAAGCTTACGTAAGCCTAATGTTTTCACGATGACTCTTTGATTTTCTGGTCGACCTATTAAACTACGTTTGAGGGTGATCTGTAATTTTTTAGCCATGAATACTCCCTCCTATCCTAACAGTTCTTCGACTGTTTTGCCACGTAATTTTGCAACCTCTTCGGCACTTTTTAGGTTTTTTAGCCCTTCTAAAGTTGCATTAACCATATTCATTGAATTTGAAGAACCTAATGATTTTGTTAAAATATCTTCAATTCCTGCTAGCTCAAGAACAGCACGAACTGGTCCTCCTGCAATAACCCCTGTACCTTCTGAAGCAGGCTTTAAAAAAACTTTTCCCGCACCAAAAATTCCGTTAATTGTATGAGGAATCGTACTACCAACTAATGGAACACGAATTAAATTTTTCTTTGCATCTTCAATGCCTTTTCGAATTGCGTCAGGTACTTCTGAAGCTTTTCCTATTCCAGCACCCACATGTCCATTTTTATCTCCTACAACAACCAAAGCACTAAAGCTAAAACGACGTCCACCTTTTACAACTTTAGCGACACGATTGATATTTACAACTTTTTCATGAAGATCAAGGGTATTTGGGTCTATACGCATGTTTTTCCCTCCTTTGTGTTCAATTAGAAGTCAAGTCCATTTTCACGAGCAGCCTCTGCTACAGCTTTTACTCGTCCATGATATAAATATCCACTACGATCAAATACTACAATTTTATAACCTTTTTCTTGAGCGCGTTTAGCTACCAATGCTCCAACTAAAGTAGCAGCATCAATATTTGCACCTTGCTTAATATTTTCTTTTACTTCCTCATCTAATGTAGAGGCAGAGACTAATGTATGACCATTCACATCATCAATTAATTGTGCATACATATGTTTGGAAGAACGAAAAACATTTAATCGTGGACGCTCATTGGTTCCTACTATATTTTTTCTAATACGTAAATGTCTTTTCATACGTATTTTGTTTTTAATACCTTTGTTAATCAACCCTTTCACTCCCTTCGATCAACTAACTATTTCTTACCAGTTTTTCCTTCTTTACGGCGAATACGTTCATCTGCATATTTAATCCCTTTTCCTTTATAAGGCTCAGGTTTACGAATGGATCGAATATTAGCAGCTACCTCTCCAACACGTTCTTTATCAATACCTTTTACAATAATTTTTGTTTGTTCTGGAACCTCTAATTCGATACCCTCTTCAGGTTCCACCTCTACTGGATGGGAATAACCAACATTCACTACAACTTTATTCCCTGATTTAGTAGCACGGTAACCAACACCTACAAGTACTAATGTTTTTTGGTATCCATTAGTAACTCCTTCAATCATGTTACTTAAAATGCTTCGAGTTGTACCATGTAGTGCACGGTGAATTTTTTCATCACTCGGACGTTCTACAATTAGTTGATTCTCTTCTTTTCGAAGAATCATATCTTTATGAAAAACTCTCGTTAATGAGCCTTTAGGTCCTTTAACGCTAACTGTCATATCGTTAATTGAAATTTCAACACCTGATGGAATTTCGATCGGTTTTTTTCCAATACGAGACATTCTGACACCCCCAATCGGTTATGAATCTATTACCAGATGTAAGCAAGAACTTCTCCGCCTACTTTTGCTTTCCTTGCATCTTTATCCGTTAAAAGACCTTGAGATGTGGATATAATCGCAATCCCAAGTCCTCCTAATACCTTTGGAATTTCGTTGTTTTTTGCATATACACGCAATCCTGGCTTGCTAATTCTTTTTAAACCAGTAATAATTCTTTCTTGGTTTTGTCCATATTTCAAAAACAAACGAATTAATCCTTGTTTGTCATCTTCAATATATTCAGCATCGCGAATAAAACCTTCCTTTTTAAGGATTTCAGCAACTTCTTTTTTAAGGTTGGATGCTGGTACTTCAACAACTTCGTGACGAACAATATTCGCATTGCGAATACGAGTTAACATATCTGCAATTGGATCTGTCATCGCCATGTAGATAACCTCCTTCCCTAATTGGGGTGTTTACCAACTAGCTTTCTTTACGCCAGGAATTTGCCCTTTATAAGCAAGTTCACGGAAGCAAATACGACATAGTTTAAATTTACGCATAACGGAATGTGGACGACCACAACGTTCACAACGTGTGTATTCTCTTACTTTAAACTTTTGAGGTCGTCTTTGCTTAGCGATCATAGACTTTTTTGCCACGCTATTTCCTCCCTCATATTATGAGTTATTTTGCAAACGGCATTCCAAGTTGATTTAGTAATGCATGTGCTTCTTCATCACTATTAGCAGTAGTTACAAATACAATATCCATACCTCGTACTTTTTCTACTTTATCATAATCAATCTCAGGAAAAACCAATTGTTCTTTTAAACCTAATGTATAGTTACCACGACCATCAAATGCTTTATTAGATATTCCACGGAAGTCACGCACACGTGGTAGTGTGATGTTAAACAATTTATCAATGAAATAATACATACGATCACCACGTAGTGTTACTTTAGCACCAATCGGCATTCCTTCACGTAGCTTAAAGCCAGCAATTGATTTTTTAGCACGTGTAACTACAGGCTTTTGGCCAGAAATTATTTCTAAATCCGTAAGCGCGCTATCTAATACCTTTGGATTTTGAACAGCATCACCGATACCCATATTAATAACTACTTTTTCAACACGTGGTACCTGCATAACTGTTTTATATTCAAATTTCTCCATTAATGATGGAACTATTTCACTTTGATACTTTTCTTTTAATCTTGCCGACATCAAATGTGCCTCCCTTCTTCACCTGACTACTTATCAATCACTTCGCCAGATTTTTTTGCAATCCGCACTTTCGTTCCATTATCTAACATTTTATAGCCAATTCTAGTCGCATTTCCTGTTTTAGGATCTACTAGCATGACATTAGATGAGTGGATTGGCGCTTCCTGAGTAATAATACCACCTTGTGGATTCGCTTGAGAAGGACGAGAATGTTTTTTTACTAAATTAACACCTTCTACAAGTACTCTTCCTTCTTTAGGATACGCTTGTAAAACACGACCTTTTTTTCCTTTATCTTTACCACTGATTACAATAACAGTGTCATCTTTTTTAACATGTAATTTATGCTGCTTTGAGGAATTCATTAAAGCACCTCCTAACATTGTAGATTATATAACCTCAGGAGCTAGGGATATAATTTTCATAAAATCTTTCTCACGCAACTCTCTTGCAACAGGTCCAAATATACGCGTACCGCGCGGACTTTTATCATCTTTTACAATAACTGCTGCATTTTCGTCGAATCGAATATATGAACCGTCATCCCGACGAACTCCACGTTTTGTGCGTACGATAACTGCTCTTACGACTTCACCTTTTTTGACAACACCGCCTGGTGTTGCTTCTTTTACTGAACAGACAATGATATCTCCTACATTTGCAAACTTGCGTTGAGATCCACCCAATACTTTTATAGCCATTAATTGCTTAGCTCCAGAATTGTCAGCTGCTTTTAGATACGTTTGTGGCTGAATCATTTAAGGTCCCTCCTTCCGGATCATGAATCCATGCAAAGTTATATAATGATCGCTTCTTCAACAATTTCAACCAAACGCCAGCGCTTGTCTTTCGATAAAGGCCTTGTTTCCATAATTTTTACGGTATCACCTAATTTTGCTTGGTTGTTTTCGTCGTGCGCTTTAAATTTCTTTGTATGTTTTATCCGTTTTCCATATAATGAATGTTTTTTGTAAGTTTCTACTGAAACAACAACTGTTTTATCCATTTTGTCACTGATAACTTTACCAATTTGAACTTTTCTTTGACTGCGTTCAGACATTAAGATAACCTCCTTTCAGAATTAATGATTGATCTCTAATTCTCTTTCGCGCAATACGGTTTTAGCTCGTGCGATTCCTTTGCGCACATCTCTTAATTTTCCTGGATTTTCTAACTGTCCAGTTGCCAATTGAAAACGGAGGTTAAATAATTCATCTTTTAGTCCATTAATTTTTTGTTCGATTTCTGCAGTGGTCATATTTCTATATTCTTTAGCTTTCATTTGCGTCACCACCCACTTCTTCACGCACTACAAACTTCGTCTTAATAGGCAGCTTATGGGATGCCAGACGCATAGCTTCACGTGCTACCTCTTCAGAAACACCAGCTAATTCAAATAATACTTTTCCTGGTTTTACAACTGCGACCCATTTTTCTGGAGAACCTTTACCACTACCCATACGAACCTCTAATGGTTTTTGTGTAACCGGCTTAGATGGGAAAATCTTTATCCAAACCTTACCACCGCGTTTAATATAACGTGTCATCGCAATACGCGCAGCTTCAATTTGACGGTTGGTAATCCATGCAGGTTCTAGGGCTTGTAAGCCATATTCACCAAAAACAACTTCAGTACCACCCTTTGCTTGCCCGCGCATTTTACCACGATGTTCCTTACGGTGTTTCACACGTTTTGGCATCAACATAATTATCTGCCTCCTTCCTTTTTATCTTTATTTTTAGTAGGAAGAACCTCTCCGCGATAAATCCATACTTTTACACCTAAACGTCCATAGGTTGTATGAGCTTCTGCAGTACCATAATCAATATCTGCACGAAGTGTATGAAGCGGAACAGTTCCCTCGCTATATCCTTCGCTTCTTGCAATTTCAGCTCCACCTAAACGTCCACTTACTAAAGTTTTAATTCCTTTACCACCTGAACGCATAGTACGTTGGATAGCTTGCTTCATTGCACGACGAAATGAGATACGACGCTCTAATTGTTGTGCAATGCTTTCTGCTACTAATTGAGCATTGTTTTCAGGATTTTTTATTTCATTAATATTAATGTGAACTTTCTTTGCAGTTAATTTCGTTAGTTGTTGACGTAGATTCTCTACTTCTGATCCGCCTTTTCCAATTACCATTCCTGGCTTTGCAGTATGAATCGTTATATTAATTCGATTCGCAGCTCTTTCTATTTCTATATTCGGAACTGCTGCATCGTAAAGGCGTTTTTTAAGGAAGTCGCGAATTTTAATATCTTCGTGTAATAAGTCTGCATAATCTTTCCCAGCATACCATTTAGATTCCCAATCACGAATCACTCCTACACGAAGCCCTACTGGATTAACCTTTTGTCCCACGTCTTATCCCTCCTTCTTCTCAGTTAATACAACGGTTATATGACTTGTACGTTTATTTATTCTGCTTGCACGACCCATTGCTCTTGGTCGAAACCGTTTCATTGTTGGTCCTTGACCTGCATAAGCTTCACGTACGACTAAATCTTCTACATTCATTTGGAAATTGTGATCTGCGTTAGCAATCGCTGAATGTAATACTTTCTCAATGACTGGAGAAGCTGCTTTTGGTGTATGACGAAGAATTGCGATTGCTTCTCCAACTTTTTTGCCCCTAATTAGGTCTAATACAAGACTTACTTTACGAGGAGCAATCCGAATATATCTAGCTACAGCTTTCGCTTCCATTAACTGTACCTCCTCTCAAAGCTATTAGCGCTTCGTTTTCTTATCGTTGTCCGCATGCCCTTTATAGGTACGGGTAGGAGCAAATTCGCCCAACTTATGACCTACCATATCTTCCGTTATATAAACTGGCACATGTTTGCGTCCATCATAAACTGCAATAGTATGTCCGACAAATTCAGGGAAAATAGTAGAACGACGAGACCATGTTTTAAATACTTTTTTCTCATTTTTTTCATTCATTCCATCTACTTTTTTCATTAGATGGTCGTCTACAAAAGGTCCCTTTTTCAAACTGCGTCCCATATATTAACCTCCCTTCAGAATAAGTATATTTATCTCACGTTTCTTTTTTAGCTATACGCTTTTGGCATTACTTTTTACGACGACGAACAATATACTTATCAGAAGCGTTGGTTTTCTTACGAGTTTTATACCCTAATGTTGGTTTACCCCATGGAGTAACAGGTGTTTTTCTTCCAATAGGTGCTCGGCCTTCCCCACCACCATGTGGGTGATCGTTAGGGTTCATAACACTTCCGCGAACAGTTGGTCTTATACCAAGCCAGCGTGAACGCCCAGCTTTACCAACAGTAATATTTTCGTGATCTAGATTGCCAACTTGACCAATCGATGCTTTGCATTCTTTACGGATCATACGAACTTCTCCTGAATTCAGACGAATAATCGCATAGTCTCCATCTTTACCTAATAATTGTGCTTCTGTTCCAGCCGCTCTAATTAGTTGACCGCCTTTTCCTGGCTTCATTTCAATATTATGAATGATTGTACCTACTGGAATGTTTTCTAGCGGAAGCGCGTTTCCTACTTTAATATCAGCATTAGAACCAGACTCTATTGTATCACCGACTTTTAATCCGTTCGGTGCTAAAATATACCTCTTTTCTCCATCAACATAATTGATAAGAGCAATATTGGCAGAACGATTAGGATCATATTCTATAGTAGCAACGCGTCCTGGTATGCCATCTTTATTACGTTTGAAATCAATAATACGATATTGACGCTTATGACCGCCACCTTGATGTCTCATCGTCAATTTTCCTTGATTGTTGCGCCCCGCTTTACTTTTTAGTGGTGCTAATAAGGATTTTTCTGGTTTATCTGTTGTAATTTCTTCAAAAGTGGAAACAGACATCCCACGCCGACCAGCAGAGGTTGGTTTGTATTTTTTAATTCCCATCGTTTTTCCCTCCTTCGTTCAAAGAATTACGCTTCAAATAATTCGATTGTTTTACTATCTTCTGTTAAAGTTACAACTGCTTTTTTCCAAGCAGATCTATATCCGCTATATTTACCATAGCGTTTTGGTTTCGCTGGCATTTTTACTGTGTTTACCTTTTTAACCTTTATTCCAAAAATTTCTTCTAAAGCAAGCTTAACTTCTGTTTTATTGGAATGAATGTCCACTTCAAACACATACTTATTTTCAGCCATTAAATCACTAGTTTTTTCTGTTACAACAGGACGTTTAATGATATCGCGAGGATTTTTCATTATGAAAGCACCTCCTCTACTTTCGCTACCGCTTCTTTAGTGATAATTAATTTATCATGTTTTAGGACATCAAGAACATTGATCCCCTCAGCAGAAACGAATTTAACTCCAGGAATATTACGTGATGATATTGCTACTACATCATTAAAATCTTTATCCACAATTAGTGCTTTGCGATCTGCTTTTAAATTGTTTAAAATAGCCACCATTTCTTTTGTTTTTGGTGCAGATAAGGTCAGCTCTTCAAGAACAATAATGTCACTATCGATCACCTTGCTAGAAAGCGCAGATTTCAACGCTAAACGACGAACTTTCTTAGGCAGTTTATACGCATAACTTCGAGGTGTAGGTCCGAAGACTGTTCCACCACCAACCCATTGAGGTGAACGAATACTTCCTTGACGTGCGCGACCTGTCCCTTTTTGCTTCCAAGGTTTTCTTCCACCACCACTAACTTCAGAACGTCCTTTTACTTTATGAGTACCTCTACGTTGCGATGCTTGTTGCATGACAACTGCATCATGAAGTACTGACTCATTAGGAACGATTCCGAAAATAGCATCCGATAATTCAATTTCTCCAACTTGAGTCCCACTCACATTATATAAGGCTACTTTTGGCATAGCGAATCCTCCTTTCCTCTGTCAACTTACTTACTTTCTTTTTTTACGGATTCTTTAACAACGACAAAGCTATTTTTCGGACCAGGTATTGATCCTTTTACTAATAGTAAATTACGATCCAAATCAACACTTATGATCTCAAGATTTTGAATAGTTATTTTATCTGTTCCCATGCGCCCTGGTAATGGTTTACCCTTCATTACTCGGTTCGGAGCAACTGGACCCATTGAACCAGGTCTTCTATGATAACGTGAACCATGCGCCATAGGACCACGAGATTGGTTATGTCTTTTGATAGAACCAGCAAATCCTTTTCCTTTAGAAATTCCAGTCACATCAACGAATTCGCCTTGATCAAATATGTTTGCTTTAATTTCTTGACCAAGCTCATATTCTAATGACACACCACGAATTTCCTTTGCGAAGCGCTTAGGTGTTGTTCCAGCCTTCTTCATATGTCCAAGTGTAGGTTTATTTACTCTTGCTTCTTTTTGCTCTCCAAAACCCAATTGAATTGCTTCATATCCATCATTTTCAACGGTTTTCTTTTGTAGAACTACACAAGGACCAGCTTCTACTACTGTTACTGGAACTACATTACCATCTTCCGTGAATACTTGTGTCATACCAAGCTTTTTCCCTAAGATTCCTTTGGTCATTACTGCCACCTCCTATATCTCCAAGCTTTTGTTATAATTTAATTTCGATATCAACACCTGATGGTAGATCCAGCCTCATTAGTGAATCAACAGTTTGAGGTGTTGGGTTTAGTATGTCAATCAAGCGTTTATGTGTACGCATTTCAAATTGCTCACGAGAATCCTTATACTTATGAACCGCACGAAGAATTGTGTAAACGGATTTTTCCGTTGGTAATGGAATAGGTCCAGATACAGATGCTCCAGAACGTTTTGCAGTTTCCACAATTTTCTCAGCGGATTGATCAAGTATTCTGTGATCATACGCCTTTAATCGAATACGAATCTTTTGTTTTGCCATGCCTTTTTCCCTCCTTATTCGCCTATTTTCTAATAGACATTTTCTCAATGAAAATTCCCTGATACAACCAAGGCAAAGCATCCGGGTGTGTCAGCAACCTTTCACTTCATCGCAAATTTCTTTGACCAACGTTACATATTATATAAAAAATAAATTATTAATGCAAGAGTTTTATTTATTTATTCCTATTTTATTTCAATATTTTTTAAATAGAGAAGAATACCTCCAAATATAATGATTCCTCCTATAATTTGTGTTACATTAATTCCTTCATTTAATAGGAAGTAGGCTAATATGGAAGAACCAATTGGCTCTGCTAATATGGTAACAGACACTGTCGCAGCATTAACATAGCGAATAGACCAATTAAAAATAGTATGTCCAAAAATGGTAGGTATTATTGCTAATGCAAGAAATAACTTCCATTCGTTTAATTCATAAGGGAATAGTGGAACCTGTAAGATAATATTATATAATAGTAAAGTAATTGTACTGGCACTATATACTAAAAAGGTATACGTAAAAAGATCGAGTCTCCTTCGTAACGTTTGACCTACTAACCAATAACCAGTTACTAATACTGCTCCTATTAGGGCCAGAAGATCTCCAAGTAAGGCTTTTCCACCTATTTGAAAATCTCCCCAGCCTATAATAAAACTTCCTAATAATGCAAAGCTTGCACCAATCATGCTGTTTTTCGAAATTTTTTCATTAAAAAGCAGATATATCCCTACCATTGCAAAAACTGGTTGTAATGTAACAAGAACTACTGAGCTTGCTACAGACGTAAATTTAAGCGATTCAAACCATGTAATAAAGTGAAAGGCAAGAAAAATCCCCGCTAATATTGAATATTTCCATTCATTCCATGTCAATGTTTTAAATACTTTTCGTTTAAATATAATTGTTGGGACTCCCAAAATAAGAGTAGAAAAAAATAGTCTATAAAAAGCTATGATGGAAGATGGGGCAGAAGAAAGCTTGACAAAAATAGCAGCAGTGGATACTGCTGCTACACCTATACCTAATGCTACATATGCAGTTTTTTTTCTTTCTATCATATGGCACCTCTATATATGATGAATCGTTAGAAGCATTACTCTCCTAAGTATGCCTTTCTAACATCTGGATTTTCAGCAACATCCTTTGCGACACCTTCTAATATTATTTCACCAGTTTCTATTACATATCCTCTATTTGCTATTGATAAAGCCAGGTGAGCATTTTGTTCTACTAATAAAATTGTAGTTCCTGATTTGTTAATTTCTTTAATAATGTTAAATATTTCTTCTACAAGCATTGGTGCTAAGCCCATCGAAGGTTCATCCATCAATAATAGCTTCGGATGATTCATAAGTGCTCTGCCCATTGCAAGCATTTGCTGTTCCCCACCAGATAGTGTTCCAGCAGATTGATTGATTCTCTCTTTTAACCTAGGAAATTTTTGAAATACATTTTCGAATTCTTTTTCCAGATTTTTATCTTTTCGAACGTACGCTCCCATTAATAAATTTTCCTTTACAGACATGTAAGGGAAAACTCTTCTTCCTTCAGGAACATGTCCGATTCCCAATTCCACCACTTTATGCGGCGGAACTCCAGCGCTAATCGATTTTGTTTTTCCAAACATATTTTTCTTTTCCTTTGTATCGTATAAAACTTTATCAAATAACGTAATTTTTCCACTACGCAGTTTATTTAGTCCTGATATAGTACGAAGTATCGATGTTTTCCCTGCTCCATTAGCACCAATTAATGATACAATTTCTCCTTCATTTACCTTTAAGGAAACATCTCTAATTGCATGAATTGCCCCATAATAGACATTTATATTTTCAACGGTTAACAAGCATCCTCACCTCATCCCTATTTCATATGTGTTTTTAGATAATCTGCTCCCAAATATGCCGCTATAACATCTTCATTATTTTTAACTTCTTCTGGTGAACCTTCAGCAATTTTTTTTCCATAGTCTAATACTGAAACAGTATCAGATATCCCCATTACTACTTTCATATCGTGCTCCACTAGAAAGACTGTAACATCACGTTCACGGATCGCATTAATCATTTGCATTAAACTTACTTTTTCTTGAGGATTCATTCCTGCAGCAGGCTCATCCAAAAGAATAATTTTAGGATTAGAAGCTAAGGCTCTTGCAATCTCCAATCTTCTTTGTTCACCATAGGAAAGGTTTTTTGATAATTCATCTCTTTTTTCATATAAGTTCATAAAATCTAATTCTTCTAGTACTTGTTCTTCAATCCATTTTTCTTCCTTCTGTTGCGATGGCATTTTAGTGAATGCTCCAAGCAGTCCAGATTTTACTCTTGTATGAATACCAATCTTTACATTATCTAATACCGTCAAATCATCAAATAGACGGATGTTTTGAAATGTTCTTGCTATACCAACAGAGGTTAGCTTGTAGGTTGGGGTTCCATCAACTTGATTTCCTTCAAAAAATATGGAACCACTTGTTGGTTTATAAATTCCTGTAATTAAATTAAAAATAGTACTTTTTCCAGCTCCGTTTGGACCAATTAAAGCATGAATAGTTCCTTTTTTCACTTCCATATCCACAGAATCTACTGCTACTAATCCTCCAAATTTTATCGTTGCTTGTTTTAACTCTAATACCGCCATCATTCTCCCCCCTTTATTTGCTTAGATGGTTCATCTACTTCTATTTATTTTTTTTAAAACCGTTGATTTTGAAAGTCTCGATTTAATAACCTTACTTAAATTGACACCACCTAGAAGTCCATTTGGTCTATATATCATCATAATTATTAATAGAGCACCATAGAAGAGAAAGCGAAAATCACTAAAGACACGAAGACCTTCCTTCATAAAAGTGAGTAGCCCTGCACCTAAAATAACTCCTGGAACACTTCCTAGTCCTCCTAATACAGTCATCATTAATATATCAATCGACTTCATAAAGTTAAACATTTCGGGATTTATAAAGGATTGGTAATGAGCAAATAAAGCACCGCCTACTCCTGCTAAAAAGGAGCCAATCGCAAAGGATTGCACCTTGTAATAGGATACTTTTATTCCCATTGATTCTGCTGCTATTTCATTATCACGAATCGCCATATAGGCTCTTCCTGGTCTTGAATTATTTAACCACACCATAAAGATAATCGTTAATACAGCGATTGTCCAAGTAATAGAAAACGAGGTTACGCGAGGAATACCTGAAATACCTAACGCACCATTTGTAAACTCTGAAGCATTAAAAACAACGCGAATAATTTCACCAAAGCCTAGTGTAGCAATTGCAAAATAATCACCAGTTAAACGAAGGATTGGGTAGCCAATGATTATACTGATAATCGCTGCGATTAGTCCTGCTAACAATATGGAAACGCCAAAAGGTAAATCAAATCTTACTGTAGCAATAGCACCAGTATAAGCACCAATACTCATAAAGGCAGCATGTCCAAGATTTAATTGTCCAGTTACACCTGTAATTAAATTTAATCCTAATGCTAAAATAATATTAATTGCTATCATTTTTGAAACCGAAATAACATATTTATCATGAATGATAAATTCAAGTCCTATAAAGAAATAATACGTAGCGACTATTCCTATGAAAAACAATAAAATACGTAGGATATAATTTTCTGGGATTATTTTCTTCATCTAGAACACCTACACTTTCTTAGAAATCTTCCGACCAAATAATCCCGTAGGACGGAAGAGAAGTACTAGAATTAGAATGGTAAAAGCGAATGCATCTTTATATTTTGATAGGTTTGCGGCAACACCTAAATTTTCTGCTAATCCTAAGAAAATCCCACCAAACACGGCACCAGGAATACTACCAATACCCCCCAACACCGCTGCAGCAAATGCTTTTAATCCTGCCATCAATCCCATATAAGGATGAATGGAGCTGAAGTTTAATCCCCACAATACGCCACCAGCAGCAGCTAATCCAGATCCTATAGCAAAGGTAATGGAAATAATCTGATTCACATTTACCCCCATTAAAGCAGTAGCATCTAAATCCATAGAAGAAGCTCTCATCGCTCTTCCAATTTTTGTGTAGTTGATAAAAAGCTGTAGAAGAATCATCAAACCAGCTGAGATTAATATAATAACAATTTGTAAATTCGATATGTTAAGACCCATAAATTCTATATTCTTCATTTCAAATAATTGTTTCCTAGGAAATGATGTTACATTCGCTCCTCTAATTAGTACCATTAATGAGGATAAAAAGATTGATACCCCAATTGCACTTATAAGTGCGGATAGTCTTGAAGACCCTCTTAAAGGTCGATAAGCAATAAACTCTATAATAACACCCAAGAGCATACTAAAAAGCATAGCACCTAAAATTGCAAGAAATAAATTTGTAATACCTAAAACGGTTACAATAAATAGTCCAGCAAATGCACCAAACATAAAAATTTCACCATGGGCAAAGTTGATTAATAGAACAATACCATAAACCATTGTATACCCTAAAGCAATTAATGCATAAGTACTTCCTAATGTTAAACCATTGATAATCTGCTGAATCAATTCCGTCATCTATAGCTACCTCCCTTTTCTCGGTTAGCAATATCTGTCAAACTACTATATTTAATGTTATAGCTCCGCTTTTTGTGCGGAGCTATAACGCTTTGTTCATATAGAATTACCAATTTACAATACTAGTAACTAATCCATTTTTACAGGTACTTTTTTTAATAGACCAAAATCATACTTACCGTCTACTTCTTGTACGGACAATAGGTAAACAGGACTTTTAATTGGCTCACGAGTATCAAGGAATGTAGTTGTTCCTGAAACACCATCATAATTTTTTGTTTGAGCTAAGGTTTTATGAAATTCTACTGGATCTGCACTGTTCGCTTGCTTCATTGCTTCAACAATTAACATAACCGCATCATAGCCTTGAGCGGAAAAAAGATCCGGTGACTCACCGTCATTTTCAGCCTTGAATTTTTCAATAAATGCTGCTGTAGTTGGTGTTGGTTCTACAGGTGAGAATCCTGCATAAGAAATGGAACCTACAACTGCATCTTCACCTAATTTAAAGAAATCAGGTCCTTGTAATCCGTCACCACCAACCATAACGATATCATTCATGCCTTGACGGCGAACCTCTTTCATTATTAGTCCACCCTCTGTGTAATAACCAGAGAAAACAATTACATCAGGATTTTTTGATTTGATTTTTGTAACAATGGCACTGAAATCTGTATCTCCATCCTGGATATTTTCCTCAATAACAATAGTTCCACCATTGTTCTCAATGCCTTCTTTAAAAATACCACTTAAGCCTACACTGTAATCGTTGTTGATGGAGGTAATAACTGCAACATTTTTCCATCCTTTTTCATTGATTACATAATCCATTGTAGCAGGTGCAGCAACGGTATCAAGTAAAGTATTACGGAATACATATTCTCCAATTTCAACTACTCCAAGCCCAGTTGAACCAGCGGACATGATAACCACTTGGTTTTCATTGGCAATTTCAGCTGCTATTTTGGTACCACCAGTGGTTGGATCACCGATAATAGCAACAACCTTCTCACGTTGCACGTATTTTTCAACCACATTAGGGATTTCTTCTAGCTTACTTCCATGATCTTCTTCCATTACTTTTAATTGTTTACCTAGAACACCACCTGCTGCATTAACTTCCTCTACAGCCATATTGATACCTTTTAATGTTCCTAATCCAAAAATAGCGTGTCCTCCAGTTTTAGCTCCTAAGAAACCAATTTTTATTATATCGCTATCTGAAGCCTTATCTCCTGAGGAACCACATCCTGCCAGTATGGTAGAAAAAACAAAAATCAATGATAATAGAAGTAAAGATACTTTACCAAATTTCATTATTAAAATTTCCCCCTTTTATATAATCTGTGATTATGCATTAAATATTAAGTTTACTACCTTACCTCCTTTTTATTATTCTTTACATGATGTTCTATGGTTGTATAATGACTAACTATTTATTAACTATTATAAATAAATATTCAACATTAGACAACCGTTATTTTTCTATAATTTTTTAAATTGGTAATTTTAATAGTTTTCAATTAATTATACTTTTTATAAAAATATTCTTTTTTTCTAAAAATCAATCAAGAAAGGGAGTACCGCAATACTACTTTAAAAGTAGTTAGCGATACTCCCTTTTTTAAAAAATATATAACACTTTTTTACAGTGATTATTTAGAGATAGAGGTTACAACACCTGCACCAACAGTACGTCCACCTTCACGAATCGCAAAACGAGTACCGTCTTCAATAGCAATTGGGTTGATTAATTCTACATCCATTGTGATGTTATCTCCTGGCATAACCATTTCTACTCCTTCTGGTAATTGAATTACACCAGTTACATCAGTTGTACGGAAGTAGAATTGTGGACGATATCCTTTAAAGAATGGAGTATGACGTCCGCCTTCTTCTTTTGATAATACATAAACCTCTGCTTTGAAATTAGTATGTGGTTTCACACTACCTGGTTTAGCTAATACTTGACCACGTTCGATTTCTTCACGGGTTACACCACGAAGTAATGCGCCGACATTGTCTCCAGCTTGTGCTTGATCAAGAAGCTTACGGAACATTTCAACACCTGTTACAACGGATTTTTTTGTTTCTTCATGAATCCCAATGATTTCTATTTCGTCTCCAACTTTTACAATACCGCGTTCTACACGACCGGTAGCAACCGTACCACGACCAGTAATAGAGAATACATCCTCAACTGGCATTAAGAATGGTTTGTCAGTGTCACGTTCTGGAGTTGGTACATAATCATCGACTGCTGCCATCAATTCATGAATAGCATTTGCCCAATCACTAGTAGGATCTTCTAATGCTCTTAGAGCAGAACCTTTTATAACTGGAATGTCGTCTCCAGGGAATTCATATTCAGAAAGAAGATCCCGAATTTCCATTTCAACAAGCTCTAATAATTCTTCATCGTCAACCATATCCACTTTGTTCATAAATACCACGATATAAGGAACACCTACTTGACGAGAAAGAAGGATATGTTCACGAGTTTGTGGCATAGGACCATCAGCTGCAGAAACAACAAGAATTCCACCATCCATTTGTGCAGCACCAGTGATCATGTTTTTAACATAGTCAGCATGTCCTGGACAATCCACGTGAGCATAGTGACGATTATCTGTTTCATACTCTACGTGAGCTGTAGAAATAGTAATTCCGCGTTCACGTTCTTCTGGAGCTTTATCAATTGCATCATATGCAGTAGCTTGTGCTTGCCCACCTTGCGCTAAAACAGTGGTAATAGCAGCTGTTAAAGTTGTTTTACCATGGTCTACGTGACCAATAGTACCAATATTTACGTGTGGTTTGTTACGTTCAAATTTTTGCTTAGCCATCTTTAATATTTCCTCCTTAAATATTTAAATTTATATGTGTAAAGAAAGGTACCTACATAATTACATGCAGGTAATATTCTTATCTTAAAGATTTTACATCTGATTACTTACCTTGTTGTTTTTCAATAATTTGCTCTGAGATGTTCTTCGGTACTTCTTCATAATGATCAAAATGCATACTATAGTTACCACGACCTTGTGTACGGGAACGAAGAGAAGTTGCGTAACCAAACATTTCAGATAATGGTACAAAAGCACGAATATGCTGTGCACCTGATTCTGCATCCATTCCTTCAATTCTTCCACGACGTGAGTTAATATCTCCCATCACATCTCCCATATATTCTTCAGGAACGACTACTTCTACTTTCATAATCGGTTCAAGAAGTACTGGGTTACATTTTGATTTTGATGCTTTAAACGCCATAGAACCAGCTATTTTAAACGCCATTTCAGAGGAGTCAACATCATGATAGGAACCATCGAAAATGGTAGCCTTCATATCAATTAATGGATATCCAGCTATTAACCCATTTTGCATTGCCTCTTCAATACCCGCTTGTACGGCTGGAATATATTCCCTAGGAACAACTCCACCAACAACTTTGTTTGCAAATTCAAAGCCTTTTCCTGCTTCAAGAGGTTCGAATGTAATCCAAACATGTCCGTATTGTCCACGTCCACCAGATTGACGAACGAATTTCCCTTCTATTTGTGCAGAACTGCGAATTGTTTCTTTATAGGCAACTTGTGGAGCACCCACATTTGCTTCTACTTTAAATTCACGTTTTAGTCGATCTACAATGATGTCTAAGTGAAGTTCTCCCATTCCTGCAATAATAGTTTGTCCCGTTTCCTCATCTGTGTTTGTTTTAAATGTTGGATCTTCTTCTGCCAATTTTGCAAGAGCCATTGACATTTTATCTTGGTCAGCTTTTGTTTTTGGTTCTACAGATAATCGGATAACTGGTTCTGGGAACACCATTGACTCTAAGACAATTGGTGATTTTTCATCACATAAGGTATCCCCTGTAGTAGTATCCTTAAGACCTACACCAGCAGCAATATCTCCAGAATATACTTCACTAATTTCTTCTCTATGATTTGCATGCATCTGTAAAATACGACCAATTCTTTCACGTTTTTCTTTTGTTGAGTTAAGAATATAAGAGCCAGATTTTAATGTTCCTGAATAAACACGGAAGAAGGTTAACTTCCCAACATATGGGTCAGTCATGATTTTAAATGCTAGTGCAGAGAAAGGTCCGTCATCATCAGCAGGTCTCTCAGCTTCTGTACCATCTTCCAATTCACCTTTTATAGCTGGTACATCAAGTGGTGAAGGTAAATATTCAATAACTGCATCAAGCATTAGCTGAACACCTTTATTCTTATAAGAAGAACCGCAAAGAACTGGGAAAACTTCAACATTAATTGTTCCTTTTCTTAAGGTCAAAATTATTTCCTCATTTGTGATTTCTTCTCCCTCAAGATATTTCATCATAAGGTCTTCATCTAATTCCGAAACAGACTCTACTAATTTGGCTCTCCATTCATCAGCTAATGCTTTGTACTCATCTGGAATTTCTCTTGCTTCTGTTCTTGTACCAAGATCATCAACGTAATAGAAAGCTTCCATCCCTATTAAATCAATGATTCCTTCAAAATTATCTTCTGCTCCAATAGGTAATTGGATCGGTACTGGCTTCGCTTTTAGACGATCTTCTATCGTCCTTACAGATTTTAAGAAATCCGCTCCAATAATGTCCATTTTGTTAACATAAACAATTCTGGGTACACCGTAGGTAGTAGCTTGTCGCCATACGGTTTCTGTCTGTGGTTCAACCCCACTTTTTGCATCTAATACTGTAACTGCTCCATCCAATACACGCAAGGAACGTTCAACTTCTACTGTGAAGTCTACGTGTCCCGGGGTATCAATAATATTGATTCGGTGATCTTTCCACTGTGCTGTTGTAGCAGCAGAGGTAATGGTAATACCTCTTTCTTGTTCTTGCTCCATCCAGTCCATCGTTGCTGCACCTTCGTGCACTTCACCGATTTTATGTGTACGACCGGTATAATAGAGAATACGCTCAGTAGTTGTTGTTTTACCAGCATCAATATGTGCCATAATACCAATATTACGTGTATCTTTTAAGGAGAATTCTCTTGCCATGTTTATTTCTCCTTTCATACTAAGGTTTTATAGGTGATTACCAACGATAGTGAGCAAAAGCTTTATTCGCTTCAGCCATTTTGTGTGTGTCTTCACGTTTTTTCACTGATGCGCCGGTATTATTTGCTGCATCCATTATTTCACCAGCTAAACGTTCTTCCATTGTTTTTTCTCCGCGTAAACGGGAGTAATTAACTAACCAACGAAGTCCCAATGTTACACGGCGTTCTGGTTTCACTTCGATCGGTACTTGATAGTTAGCACCACCAACACGGCGAGCTTTAACCTCTAGTACAGGCATAATATTTTTTAATGCTTGATCAAATACTTCCATTGCATCTTTACCAGTACGTTCCTTTACAAGCTCAAATGCATTATATAAGCTTTTTTGAGAAACACTCTTTTTACCGTCAACCATCATACGGTTAATTAAGCGTGTAACTAATTTGCTCTTATATATAGGGTCTGGTAAAACATCTCTGCGAGGTACAGGACCTTTTCTAGGCATTCGCAATCCCTCCTTTGCTTATTTGTTCATGTGAAATTAACATTTTTTGGATCACAAGATAAATCAATTCTTAAGTTAATTACTTCTTCTCTTTTGGACGCTTTGTACCATATTTTGAACGTCCTTGCATCCGATTTTGTACTCCAGCAGTATCTAGAGCTCCACGTACAATATGATAACGAACCCCTGGTAAATCCTTAACACGTCCACCACGAACTAGTACCACACTGTGCTCTTGAAGATTGTGACCAATCCCTGGGATATAAGCTGTAACCTCAATTCCATTGGTTAAACGTACACGTGCATACTTTCTAAGAGCTGAGTTAGGTTTTTTAGGAGTCATTGTCCCTACACGAGTACATACTCCACGTTTTTGAGGAGAACTCTGATTAATTTGCTCCTTTTTAAAGCTGTTATACCCTTTTTGTAAAGCAGGCGCTGTAGATTTCTCAATTTTACTTTTACGCCCTTTGCGTACTAACTGATTAATAGTTGGCATATCGCCACCTCCTTCCATTATTAAGCCCACAGAGCCAGGTGGTTCAAAAAAAATTAAAATAAATTGCATGACAAACGTCAAACCATAACCATTTATGAATATGGTTTGACGATTTGTCTTGCAAATATTAACCTTTCAATACAGCAACTGTTGCCGCTCCTACATCAATTCCACTTGCTTTTCCTAATTGCTTCATAGAATCAACATAGGTAACCTTTAGCTTCTTTTCCTTACTGTATTGAACTAGCTTTACAGTTAGCCTTTTATCAGCATCTTTTGCTATAAATATTTCTTGCACTTGTTCTTGCTCGATGGCTTTTAAAGTCTGTTTCAACCCTATAGATAAGTGCTTAGCCTGTTTCACTTTATCATAAGACATACTTGTTATCCTCCAAAGTACAGGAAATATGCACACTCAAATATATTAACACCTTCAAATTCTAATGTCAAACATTTTATGATTAACGTTCAATAGTTTTAACTGGTTCCTTCACTTCTTGTTGAACAACATTCTTCTCTATACTTATATTTCGATATCTAGATAGTCCCGTACCTGCTGGAATTAGCTTACCAATAATTACATTTTCCTTCAGGCCTAAGAGCTTATCTACTTTCCCTTTAATCGCAGCTTCTGTAAGAACGCGTGTTGTTTCTTGGAACGATGCTGCTGACAAGAACGAATCTGTCTCTAACGATGCTTTTGTGATACCGAGTAATAGAGGTCTAGCTGTTGCAGGCTGTTTCCTTTTTGCAAAAGCCTCTACATTTGCTGCTTCAAATTCGTGAATATCAACCATGGATCCAGGTAATAGAGAGGTCCCTCCATTTTCAATAATACGAACCTTTCTAAGCATTTGTCGAACCATGATTTCGATATGTTTATCGTTAATTTCAACCCCTTGAAGTCGGTAAACTCTTTGCACTTCTTGAAGAATGTAATTTTGAACGCCACCTAATCCTTTAACCCTTAACATTTCTTTTGGATCAATGGAACCTTCAGTAAGCTCATCTCCAGCTTCGATCTTCTGGTCAAGGCTTGCTTTCAATCTTGAACCATATGGCACAGCATATACTTTAACATTAACATCATTTGATACTTCCACTTCTCTTCGTTCTTTATTATCTCTTACGTCTGTAACGAGCCCATCAATTTCTGAGATAACAGCTTTTCCTTTTGGATTCCTTGCTTCAAATAATTCTTGAATCCTTGGAAGACCCTGTGTAATGTCGTCTCCCGCTACACCACCAGTATGGAATGTTCTCATGGTTAATTGCGTTCCTGGTTCTCCAATAGATTGTGCAGCAATTGTACCAACTGCTTCACCAATCTCTACGCCTTTTCCAGTCGCTAAATTTCGACCATAGCATGTTTTACAAACGCCATGCTTGGTTCGGCAGCTTAATACAGAACGAATATTTATCCCTTTAATACCAGCCGATATAATAGCATCTGCCTTATCTTCTTCAATTAATTCATTGCGTCCTACGATGATTTCATTCGTCTCTGGATGGCGAACTGTTTCAAAGGAATATCGTCCAACAATTCTATCGTATAATTCTTCAATAATTTCGTTGCCGTCTTCTATGCTAGATACATACAATCCTTTATCTGTACCGCAATCATCTTCTCTTACAATAACATCTTGTGCTACATCAACCAAACGACGAGTTAGATATCCTGAATCTGCGGTACGTAATGCAGTATCCGCTAAACCTTTCCGAGCCCCATGAGTAGAAATAAAATATTCTAATACGGTTAGACCCTCTCGGAAGTTAGATTTGATAGGAAGTTCAATAATTCTTCCGGATGGAGCCGCCATCAAACCACGCATACCAGCTAGCTGAGTAATCTGAGATACGTTACCACGTGCTCCAGAGTTAGCCATCATATAGATGGAATTAAAGCGATCTAATGAATTCATTAATACTTCTGTTATATCATCCTTCGCTTTACTCCAGATGGAGATAACTCGATCATAACGCTCGTCATCTGTAATAAGTCCTCTACGATATTGCTTAATTACATTTTGTACTTTTTCTTCTGCTTCAAATAAAATATCATCTTTTTCTTTCGGTACGATAACATCAGATACCGCAATGGTAATACCAGCTTTTGTAGAGTATGTGAATCCTAATTCTTTAATTTTATCTAACGTAATAGATGTTTGGGTAGTATGGAACCTTCTAAATACTTCAGCAATAATGGTTCCTAAGTAACCTTTTTTCACCGCTCCACGATTCGGTACGTTTTGAATAAATTCTCTTATATTTGTACCTTTATCAAAAATAAAGTAATCGTCTGAGGTGCCATTAATTAAGTTTTCTTTTGTCGGTGCATTAATATAAGGAAAATCAGCCGGAAAAATTTCATTAAAAATAATTTTTCCAATGGTTGTAACTAATAAAGTGTTTTGTTGTTTTTCTGTAAAGGATGTTTTTTTCAACACTCTAGCAGGAATGACAATTCTTGCTTGTAAGGTTGCAAATTTATTCTGATAAGCCGCAATTGCTTCCTCTGCTGTATGGAATACCATTCCTTCTCCTTTATCGCCTTCTTTTTCAATGGTTAGATAATAGCTACCTAATACCATATCCTGTGAAGGAGTAACAACGGGTTTTCCGTCCTTAGGATTCAAAATGTTATGTGCTGCTAGCATTAATAGCCTTGCTTCCGACTGTGCTTCTGCTGATAAAGGTACATGGACAGCCATTTGGTCTCCATCAAAATCAGCATTATACGCTGTACATACTAATGGATGAAGCTTAATAGCACGTCCTTCAACTAGTATCGGTTCAAAAGCTTGAATACCTAAACGGTGCAATGTAGGTGCCCTATTTAATAATACTGGGTGTTCTTTAATTACTTCCTCTAATACGTCCCATACTTCAGGGCTTACCTTTTCAACTTTACGTTTTGCACTTTTTATATTATGAGCAATACCCTCATTTACTAATTCTTTCATTACAAACGGTTTGAATAGCTCTAAAGCCATTTCTTTTGGCAATCCGCATTGATACATTTTCAAACTAGGTCCTACCACAATAACTGAACGACCAGAGTAGTCAACACGTTTACCTAAAAGATTTTGACGGAAACGGCCTTGTTTTCCTTTGAGCATATGACTTAAGGATTTTAATGGTCGATTTCCTGGACCTGTTACTGGTCTACCTCTGCGCCCATTATCGATCAAGGCATCTACAGCCTCTTGTAGCATTCTCTTTTCATTTTGAACGATAATATCTGGTGCTCCTAAATCAAGTAATCTTTTTAAACGATTGTTGCGATTAATTACTCTTCTATATAAATCATTCAAATCTGAGGTAGCAAAACGTCCACCGTCAAGTTGCACCATCGGTCTAAGCTCTGGAGGAATAACAGGTAAGACATCTAAAACCATCCATGATGGGTCATTTCCTGATGCTCTAAATGCTTCAAGAATCTCCAATCGTTTGATGATTCTATTTCTTCTTTGTCCTTGAGCGGTAGTTAATTCTTCTTTAAGCATGTCTACTTCTTTATCGAGATCAATATCTTCTAATAGCTTCTTTATTGCTTCTGCACCCATTCCAGCAGAAAAGTTTTTGCCATATTTCTCCCGATAGGTACGATATTCTTTTTCAGATAATAATTGTTTTTTCTCTAAGGGTGTATCACCAGATTCTGTTACAACATAAGAAGCAAAATAAATAATCTCTTCTAATGATCTTGGTGACATATCCAGCACTAGTCCCATCCGACTTGGAATTCCTTTAAAGTACCAAATATGAGATACTGGGGCGGCTAATTCTATATGCCCCATTCTCTCACGTCTAACTTTTGATTTGGTAACTTCAACGCCACAGCGATCGCAGACAACACCTTTATACCTTACTCGTTTATATTTACCACAATGACATTCCCAATCTTTTGTAGGGCCAAAAATCTTTTCACAGAATAAGCCTTCTTTTTCTGGTTTTAACGTACGGTAATTGATTGTTTCTGGTTTTTTAACTTCACCATGAGACCAAGAACGGATTTTTTCTGGTGAAGCTAAGCCGATTTTCATATATTCAAAATTATTGACATCCATTAAAGGGCCTACCTCCCTTATTTATCAGCACTCATACTTCAAATCGAATTAATTCTCATTTCCTTCTAAATTTAATATTAATTTATCATTATGATGATCGTCGTCATCATCATATTCCTTCATATCAATTTCTTCTTCATTGGCAGAAAGAATTTTTACATCCATACCTAAACTTTGCAATTCTTTTATGAGCACTTTAAACGATTCTGGCACTCCAGGTTCAGGTACATTTTCTCCTTTAACAATGGACTCATATGTTTTAACCCGTCCAATTACGTCATCAGATTTTACCGTTAAGATCTCTTGTAGCGTATACGCTGCACCATAAGCCTCTAATGCCCAAACTTCCATCTCTCCAAATCTCTGTCCACCGAACTGAGCCTTACCGCCAAGCGGTTGTTGTGTAACAAGAGAATATGGTCCAGTTGAACGAGCGTGGATTTTGTCATCAACCATGTGTGCCAACTTAATCATATACATGACACCAACGGTAACGGTTCTTTCAAATGGTTCTCCAGTTCTTCCATCATATAGAGTCGTTTTCCCTGTTCTAGCATATCCAGCTTCTTCTAAAGCATCAAATACATCATGTTCCCTTGCACCATCAAATACTGGGGTTGCAATATGGATACCTAGTGATCTGGCTGCCCAACCTAAATGAACTTCAAGTACTTGCCCAATGTTCATTCTTGAAGGAACCCCTAATGGATTCAATACAACTTCTACTGGTGTACCGTCAGGTAAAAATGGCATATCTTCTTCTGGTAAGACTCTAGCAATAACCCCTTTATTCCCATGTCTACCTGCCATTTTATCTCCTTGTGAGATTTTACGCTTTTGAGCAATATATACTCGTACTAATTGATTTACGCCAGGTGGAAGCTCATCCCCATTTTCCCTGGTAAATACTTTCACATCTACAACGATACCGCTTGTACCATGAGGAACTCTTAATGATGTATCCCTTACTTCACGAGCTTTTTCACCAAATATCGCATGAAGTAAACGTTCTTCTGCAGTTAGTTCCGTAACTCCTTTCGGTGTTACCTTTCCAACAAGTATATCCCCAGCAAGAATCTCTGCACCTATGCGAATAATTCCTCTTTCGTCTAAGTTCTTTAATGCATCTTCCCCAACATTAGGAATATCTCTTGTAATTTCTTCTGGTCCAAGCTTGGTATCCCTAGCTTCTGATTCATATTCTTCAATATGAATAGATGTATATACATCTTCTTTTACTAATTTTTCACTTAGAAGAATGGCATCTTCATAGTTGTATCCTTCCCAAGTCATGAAAGCTACTACAACATTACGACCTAGTGCTATTTCCCCTTGTTCAGTAGATGGTCCATCTGCTATAATGTCGCCTACTTTTACTGGCTCTCCTTTTTGAACTATTGGTCGTTGATTAACAGTAGTCCCTTGGTTGGAACGTTCGAATTTATGCAATTTATATTTTACTAAATCACCATTTACTAGTTTTCCGTCAATCTCTTGTTGAATTCGAATAGAAATTTCACGCGAATCCACTTTTTCAATAACTCCGTTATGTTTAGAAACAATACAAACACCAGAATCTTTTGCTGCTTTATGTTCCATTCCCGTGCCAATAAATGGTGATTTTGGTACAAGTAAAGGAACTGCTTGACGCTGCATATTAGAACCCATAAGCGCGCGATTCGAATCGTCATTTTCAAGAAATGGTATCATTGCCGTAGCAACAGATACTACTTGCTTCGGTGAAACGTCCATAAAATCAACACGTTCTCTAGCTACGATTAGATTTTCATCTTTATATCTTGCGATGACTTCATCGTTGACAAAATGACCATTTTCATCTAATTTTGCATTTGCTTGAGCTATTACATAATTATCTTCTTCGTCTGCTGTTAAATACACGATCTGATTCGTTAATCTATTCGTATCAGGATCTACTTTTCTATAAGGAGTTTCAATAAAACCGTACTCATTCACTCGCGCATAGGAGGATAATGAGTTAATCAAACCAATATTTGGACCCTCTGGCGTTTCAATAGGACACATTCTCCCGTAATGGGAATGGTGAACGTCCCTGACTTCAAAGCCTGCTCTCTCTCTGGTTAATCCACCTGGTCCTAAAGCACTTAAACGTCTTTTATGTGTTAATTCTGCAAGGGGATTCGTTTGATCCATAAACTGAGATAGCTGACTACTACCAAAAAATTCTTTAATAGATGCAATAACAGGACGAATATTAATTAACGCTTGAGGAGTTATCATATTTGCATCTTGAATAGACATTCTTTCACGAACCACGCGTTCCATTCTAGATAAACCAATTCTAAATTGGTTTTGTAATAGTTCTCCCACTGAACGAAGACGTCGATTTCCAAGGTGGTCGATATCGTCTGTACTTCCTATTCCATACAATAAATCAATAAAATAGTTGATAGCTGCAACGATATCAGCAGGAGTAATATGTTTGATAGCTTTATCTACGACCTGATTTGATAATACCTTAATAATTTGACCATCCTCTACAGGTGAAAATATATTGATTGATTGTAAAGGAATCGCCTCTTCTAATACTCCACCTTTAGGTTCAAAATCAACATAGTTTACCCCTTCCTCTAAAAAAGGGAGTAATTTGTCTAATAGTCTACGATCTACTATTTGACCAGCTTCTCCAATAATTTCACCAGTTTGCGGATCAACAAGTGTTTCAGCTAACCGTTGATTAAACAATCTATTTTTAATATGTAACTTTTTATTTATTTTATATCTTCCTACATCTGCTAAATCATATCTTTTTGGGTCGAAAAATCTTGAAATTAATAAACTTTTTGCATTTTCTACAGTTGGAGGTTCCCCAGGACGTAGACGTTCATAAATTTCAATCAATGCTTTTTCTGTTGAATCTGTATTATCTTTTTCTAGCGTGTTTCTGATAAACTGGCTATCGCCTAACAATTCAATAATTTCTTCATCTGTTCCAAATCCTAAAGCTCGAAGAAGTACAGTAACTGGGAGTTTTCTTGTGCGATCAATTCTTACATAAATAATATCTTTTGCATCAGTTTCTAATTCTAACCAAGCCCCACGATTCGGAATTACTGTAGAAGTAAAAGTTTTCTTCCCATTCTTATCTACTTTCGTACTAAAGTAAACACTTGGTGAACGTACAAGCTGACTGACAATAACCCTTTCTGCACCATTTATAATAAAGGTTCCTGTCTCAGTCATTAGTGGGAAATCGCCCATAAATACTTCTTGTTCTTTTACCTCACCTGTTTCTTTGTTAATTAAACGTACTTTTACTCTTAAAGGAGCAGCGTACGTTACATCCCGTTCCTTTGATTCATCAACGGGATACTTAGGTTCACCTAAATTGTAATCAAAAAATTCCAAAATTAAGTTGCCTGTAAAATCCTGAATAGGCGAAATATCCTTGAACATTTCTCTTAGACCTACATCCAAAAACCACTGATAGGAATTCGTTTGAATTTCAATAAGGTTTGGTAGATCTAATACTTCCTTAATCCTTGCGTAACTTCTACGCTGTCTTCTTCCTAATTGAACTAGATGAGCCGCCATCGTTTCACCCCTTAAAGCAGAGTATAAAGTAGAATTCCATCAGTTAGAGTTCTCACAACTATCTGATGATTAATCACCCTTATCAGGTTCTTACCGTCGGTTGATTCCTACCTAATAGGTGGAATTTACGGACGATTAGAACGGGATAAAAATACAAAAAGAAAAATGGGTTATTAAACCACATTTTTTTATGCATATATTAATAATTTCTTTCCAATTTAAACAGTTACCATTCCCTTATGAGAAAAAAAAAGAGTTGTATCCATTATTATGAAAAATTACGACATTAGCATTTAGTAATGTTACCACATTGGAAATCTATAGTCAAGTCTTGAATTTATTTATTTTATACTCCTCAAAATAAAGTATCCTTTTTCACGATTTATTTCCTCTACATGAGAAAAAAGATTTTGTAATTTTTCTATAGCTGAAGGAGCTCCCTGTTTTTTTTGAATCACAATCCAAAGCTCACCTTTTTCATTTAAGTGGTCGTAAGCTTCTTCAAATAGTTGAAACACTAACATCTTGCCAGCTCTAATTGGTGGATTTAAAAAGATATAATCAAACAAATAATGATTAATATGTTGAAATCCATCACTATGAATAACGTTTATGTTTACCATGTTATTAACTAAATGCTGATTTTGTAAGATATTTAATTTGGTTAATTCGACCGCTCTCTCATTTATATCTGACAGAATAACATTTCCTTTTGTTAAAAGGGTAGAAAGAGTAATCCCTATAGGCCCATATCCACAGCCTATATCAAGAACATCGCTCTGATCATTTATATGACTAGCATTAATTAGTAACGATGTACCGAAATCAACTCTGTTTTTCGAGAAGACACCAGCATCGGTAGTAAAGGAAAATTGTTTTCCCCAAAAAACTGCATCTATCTGTTTTTGATCATGAGCAACCGTTGGTTTTTTACTATAATAGTGTTCACTCATAAAAATCCTCCAAAAAAAATTAGTAAACATGCCTAGTATAGCCTAAACATTAAAAAATTAAATAAAGAGTAATGACAAAAACCCGCTGTTTAAAGCAGCGGGTTTTAATAATCTTTTCTATTACTTAACTTCTACTGAAGCTCCAACTTCTTCTAACTTTTCTTTCATAGCTTCTGCGTCTTCTTTTGAAATTTTTTCTTTTACTACTTTTGGTAAGTTATCAACTACATCTTTTGCTTCTTTTAAACCTAAACCTGTAATTTCACGAACTACTTTAATTACTTTTATTTTAGAAGCGCCAGCATCATTTAAGATAACATCAAATTCAGTTTGTTCTTCAGCAGCTTCTGCACCAGCTCCGCCACCCATTATAGCTACAGGTGCTGCAGCAGTTACACCAAACTCTTCTTCAATAGCTTTTACTAAGTCATTTAATTCAAGAACAGACATACCTTTTATCGCTTCAATCATTTCTTCTTTAGTCATTTAATTTTCCTCCTTTAATTTTCTACTATCCATTTTTATGCTTCCTGTGTTTCATTCTTATCAGCTACAGCCTTAACTGCTAATGCCAAATTACGTATTGGCGCTTGTAATACACTTAACAACATGGATAACAAGCCTTCTCTTGAAGGTAAAGAAGCTAGTTCCTTAATTTGATCAAGACTAACAATATTCCCTTCTAAAATACCAGCTTTAATTTCTAAAGCTTCATGCTGCTTAGCAAAATCAGAAATGACTTTTGCAGGAGTAACAACATCATCATAACCAAAAGCAATTGCTGTTGGACCTGATAAATGTTCATTAATATCATTTAAATTAACCTCTTGTGTTGCACGTCGAACTAAGGTGTTTTTCAAGACCTTATATTCAATTCCTGCATCACGCAACCTTTTTCTTAATTCAGTTACTTCAGCTACGTTTAGTCCACGATAATCAGTAAGAATCGTCGTTTTGCTATCCCGTAGTTTTTGCGCAATATCCGCAACAATTTGTTCTTTTTCTTCGCGTACTCCCATGTTTTTTTGCACCCCCTATTCATCGTTACCGTAAAACAACAAATGCCTACATTATTTACAAATGGATGACTTTCCTATAAAAAATGCCTTTGCGTCGTAGCAAAGGCATTACATTTCCTAAATCTAATCAATCCGAAGAATACTCTAACATAGTAACCTCGGTAGGAAATTAAGCCAAACAGCACCTACTGTCTACGGTATAACATAATAATATTAATTTTTAATCATACCTATCTTAACTTAAAAAAACTTAAGGTTATATGATTACTTTACAACTTTTGTTGTATTTACTTTAATGCCAGGACCCATTGTTGAGCTTATAGAAACATTTCGAATATATTGTCCTTTTGCTGAAGCTGGCTTAACTTTAACTAATGTATCAATAATTGTTTGCATATTATCTAAAAGCTTAGATGCGTCAAATGAAACTTTTCCAATTGGCGCATGGATATTTCCATCTTTATCTACACGATATTCTATTTTACCAGCTTTAATCTCATTCACAGCTTTTCCTACTTCAAATGTAACAGTTCCAGTCTTCGGGTTTGGCATTAAACCTTTAGGTCCTAGTACGCGACCTAGTTTCCCTACAGTACCCATCATATCTGGAGTTGCAACAACTACGTCAAAATCAAACCATCCTTGTTGGATTTTATTGATATAATCATCATCTCCAACAAATTCTGCCCCTGCAGCTTCTGCTTCTTTTGCTTTTTCACCTTTAGCAAAAACTAAAACACGTTTTGTCTTCCCTGTCCCATGAGGTAATACAACAGCACCTCGTATTTGCTGGTCTGCTTTTTTAGGGTCAACTCCTAAGCGAACCGCTATTTCTACAGTCTCGTCAAACTTAGCTGGGGCAACTTTTTTAACAAGTTCGATTGCTTCTGATGGTTCATAAGCACTATCTTTATCAATTTGCTTTATAGCTTCCGCATATTTTTTTCCAACTTTAGCCATCTAAATTCCTCCTTCGTGGTTATTACGGATTTACCTCCCACTATTTAGGGGCTGGCTTATTTGATAAACCACAATACTTTATTAATCTTCAATAACAATACCCATACTACGAGCGGTTCCTTCAACCATGCGCATAGCTGCTTCAACATCAGCTGCATTCAAATCAGGCATTTTTAATTCAGCGATTTCACGCACCTTGTCACGTTTAACTGTCGCTACCTTCTTTTTATTCGGTTCACCAGAAGCTCTTTCAATACCAGCTGCTTTTTTAAGCAAGACAGCAGCAGGTGGTGTTTTAGTGATAAATGTAAAAGAACGATCCTCATAAACAGAAATTACAACAGGAATAATTAATCCTGCTTGTTCTGCCGTACGAGCGTTAAATTCTTTACAAAATCCCATAATATTAACACCCGCTTGCCCAAGCGCCGGACCAACTGGTGGTGCTGGATTTGCTTTTGCAGCAGGAATTTGAAGTTTCACTAATTTAATAACTTTCTTTGCCATGCGACACACCTCCTTACTCCAAAATGTGGTTAGCGAGAATATTTCCCTCCCACTTTAAATAAATAATCTCTAAGCATACAAAAATGATTGTAAGCACAATACAACTAATTTACCACAATTAATATGAACATTCAATCTTCTCTTTATTATAAAAAAGATTAAATTTTTTCTACCTGATTAAACTCCAATTCAATTGGCGTTTCCCGACCAAACATGTTAACCAATACTTTAAGTTTTTGTCTCTCAATGTTGATTTCTTCAATGGATCCAACGAAATTATGAAAAGGTCCATCTGTCACCTTCACACTTTCTTTTAGTGTGAATTGAATTTTTGGACGCGCTTCTTCCATGCCCATCTGTTTTAGAATGGCTTTTGCTTCTTCTTCTAATAAAGGAGTTGGTTTAGAACCTGCCCCTGAAGAGCCCACAAATCTAGTTACTCCAGGAGTATTGCGCACAACATACCATGAATCATCGGTCATGACCATTTCAACAAGCACATAACCTGGAAAAACTTTTTTTAATGTGGTTTTTTTATTGCCATCCTTATTCTCAATTTCCTCTTCCATTGGAACGAGCACTCTAAATATCTTATCTTCCATGCCCATGGAAGCAACACGCTTTTCTAAATTTGTTTTCACTTTATTTTCATAACCAGAATAAGTATGAACAACGTACCATCTTTTTTCCATATTCATATTGGACGCTTGTCCTGCCCCCTCTTTTAAAAGCTGATTACTTACCTAAACCTATTAGTTGTAACAGAGAAGAAATACCTAAATCCACTATTACGAAATAAATAGTTACGAATACTACTGTAGAAATAACAATAATAGAATAACTAGTTAATTCTTTTCGATTAGGCCAGCGAACTTTTTTTAGTTCTCGAAATCCATCTCTAAAATAACTAACAAAAGAAGATAACCTATTCGTGATACCATTACCAATCTTAGCGAGAAGTCCCATCATTACACCTCCATTATCGAGTTTCTCGATGTAATGTGTGATCATTACAGAACTTGCAATACTTTTTCATTTCGATACGGTCAGGATTATTTCTTTTGTTCTTTTTTGTGGTATAGTTGCGCTGTTTGCATTCGGTGCAAGCTAATGTTACAGTAACTCGCATTGTGTACACCTCCCACGTAGAATCTAAACAATATTAGAAACCCTTAATTTTATAGTTTTTCCATACACAAAACAGTAAATTGCGCATGGTTACCTAAAACACTTTATCACAACAGGATTTTAATGTCAATAAGTCTTTTTTATAAAAAAAAGACTTCAATTATTTTGATTGAAGTCTTAGACTGACGAGAAAATCGTCAGGATACCAGCTTGTAAAGAAAGCTCAAGATCAAGGCGTGACGTCAGCTAGGGATTGCAACGTATACAGAAATACGTAAGAGTCCTAGATGGAGAAGCAACGCTGAGATTGGGCTTTATATACAAGCTTAGACTTCAATTATTTTCATTGAAGTCTAAGGTTATACCTGTGTAGCAAATTAATGCGGTTCTTTTCTTCCTTCTATATAACGTTCTAACTTTCTCTTAACACGTTGTAAAGCATTATCGATTGATTTAACATGACGCTTTAAATCCTTTGCAATTTCTTGATAGGAACGACCGTCTAAATAAAGTCTAAGTACTTGTCGTTCTAAATCACTTAAAATTTCTTCCATCTTTTCCTCGATATCATCATATTCCTCCTGATTAATGATTAGCGCTTCAGGATCAGTTACTTTACTTTCATAAATAATATCTAATAGTGTTCGATCTGAATCTTCATCATAAATAGGCTTATCTAATGAAACGTAGGAGTTCAAAGGGATATGCTTTTGACGAGTGGCTGTTTTAATTGCAGTTATTATTTGTCGAGTAACACACAACTCAGCAAAGGCTTTAAAGGAGGTAAGCTTGTCCTCTCTAAAATCACGAATGGATTTATATAATCCAATCATCCCTTCCTGGATAATGTCTTCACGATCAGCACCAATAAGAAAATAAGATCTAGCCTTCGCTCTAACGAAATGCTTATATTTATGAATGAGGTATTCCAGGGCCTCAGAATCCCCTCCATGTATATAAGTAACTAAATCTTCATCTGAGTAGTGCTCAAAATGGATCATAGCGTTACTTTCTTTGAGGTTTACACTCACGACGATCCCTCCGATGGTTTATCGGTAAATAAGATATAACAATTATACATTATGTAACCTAGAATCGTCAATAAAGCGAGAATTATTTCGAGATTGCGAAGCACAGGACGTTCACTATACTAGCACAACGATTTTTCTCGAACCGAAGATAATTCTCTATTTTTTCCTCCTCCAATTTTCAAAAAATTTGATCATTTCATCATCTAACGACGAAAAAATATTACTTTTTAGCTTTTTATTATTTTTTGTTACCTTTGTTTCTATCTTTTTTTCTATTGTTTCCTTTTCAATCGCCAATTCTCTTGCAGATATCCTTAATGCACCTTGTCCAAAAATTACTCTCTGTTCTGTATAATCTGATGTCGCTACATAAATTTGTCTTCTTCGTATATATAATTCTTTTACTAATCTTTCAATTAATTCATCAGCTGTTTCATTTTCTTTTGTATAATAGATAGTTATTCGATTATTACTATATTTTTTGCCCATCCCGGGTACTTGGTGAGCGTCAAATACTAAGATAACCTCACGACCAGAGTAGGCCTGATATTCATCCAACCAATGAATTAATGCATCTCTCGCTTCTGCCAATTTGTCTTTTTCCTTAAGTGTCCTTAATTCTGGCCAAGCACCAATGATATTATAACCGTCTACTATTAAAAATTCATCCATTATGCTCCTCCAGAAACTAAAAACCTCTTTGCCTATATACTTCATACATCATAATGGCTGCTGCCACAGAAGCATTTAATGAGTTTACATGACCCTTCATTGGTAATTGCACCATAAAATCACATTTATCCCTGACTAATCTTGAAATTCCTTTCCCTTCACTTCCTATTATCAAACAAACAGGGATATTATAATCTACCTTATCAAAGGACTGATTAGCAGAAGCATCCGTCCCGATTAGCCAATACCCTTCTTTTTTCAACCGTTCTATCGTTTGGGCTAGGTTAGTTACTCTGGCAACTGGTACATGTTCTATCGCTCCAGCAGATGTTTTGGCTACTGTCGATGTTAAACCAACAGATCGTCTTTTGGGAATAATAATCCCATCTGCACCAACAACATCTGCCGTTCTTAAAATAGAACCAAGGTTGTGGGGGTCCTCTATCTCATCCAGCATGATAATAAATGGGGTAGTTTGTTTATTTTTTGCAGTCGATAGTAAGTCATCTAAGCTAACATAATCATAGGCAGATGCTTGTGCAATAATTCCTTGATGGTTTAATGACTCAGCCATTTGATCTATTTTTTTTCTTGGTAAAAATTGAACAACAATTCCTTTTTCTTTGGCTGATGTTAATAGCTTTTGTATAGAACTTTTATTTATTCCATCTGCTATATATATTTTGTGAATGGAATGTTCTGATACCATTGCTTCTAAAACAGGATTTTTCCCAATAATCATCTGTTCATTTTCATTCGGTTTAGTCATTATCCTGATTCCTTTCAATAAAGTCTATCGCCATATTAATAATTTGTTCTAATCTTTCTGTATTGTCGGTCAAATATAGATATCCAATCAACGTCTCAAATGCTGTACTATATCGATAAACTATAACATCTGTATTCTTTGGTACAGTATTTGATTTTGCATTTCTTCCTCTTTTCACAATGTCTTGTTCATTTTCATAAAGCAAGGGCATAAGATAATGGATAATTCTCGCTTGAGCTGTAGCAGAGACATAAGAAATAGCTTTTCGATGAAGTACGTTTTGTTTCCCACCTTGCAAAACTAAGCGTTTTCTAATATAGAGCTCATATACTGCATCTCCCATGTAAGCAAGGGTTAATGCATTCATTTCATTCGGTTTCCTAGATGGTTGATTATTCATCATTTCCGACGCCATCTTACCCCTTGAGGTGTATCCTCTAGTAAAATATTCTGCCTGTTAAGCTGTTCTCTTATTTCATCTGCCCGAGCCCAATCTTTATTTTTCTTAGCCATATTTCTTTCTGCTATCAGCACTTCAATTACAGCATCATCATCTTCGTGCTTCTCTTTCATTTTAAGGATATTCTCTAACCCTAAAATACTTAGCCATGTTTTCAACATGTCTACCATCGTCATTAAAAGGTCTTTGCTTACCTTTTCCTTTTGTAAGTAGATATTGATTTGTTTGATAAAATCAAAAATAACTGTAATTGCATTCGCCGTGTTAAAATCATCATCCATTTCTTGTTCAAACCTTTGTTTCCAATCTTCGATAAATGGAAGCATTTTCTCTTCTTTCCCCATTCTACCTGTATTCCCAATTCGATAGAAGACGTTCGTAACTGTTGTTTCCATTCTTTCCAAGCTTCTTTTTGATTGCTGTAATAGCTCCTCAGAAAAATTAATTGGATGTCGATAATGCACGCTTAATATAAGAAAACGTAATACTTCAGGGTCGTATTTTTCAATAAGGTCACGAACAGTAAAAGTATTTCCAAGTGATTTAGACATCTTTTCGTTATCTATGGTGATATATCCATTATGCATCCAATAATTCGCAAAGGGCTTTTCATTCAACCCTTCAGATTGTGCAATTTCATTTTCGTGATGTGGAAAAATCAAATCTGCTCCACCTGCATGGATGTCAATGGTTTCACCAAGATATTTATTTACCATTGCTGAGCATTCAATATGCCATCCTGGCCTACCATCTCCCCATGGACTTATCCAAAAAACCTCCTCAGGCTTCGCTGCTTTCCACAGTGCAAAATCTAATGGGTTTTTCTTTTTTTCACCAATCTCTACACGCGCGCCTGCTTGTAAGTCGTCAATAGATTGCTTGGATAGCTTTCCATAATCCTTAAATTTCTCTGTATTAAAATATACATCTCCCTCTACAGTATAAGCCATCTCTTTATCCACTAATTTGTTTACAAAATCAATAATATCATCCATGGTTTCCGTTACTTTCGGATGAATATCTGCTTTTCTCACTCCTAAGCTTCCTGCATCATGAAAATATTCCTGAATAAACTTTTCCGAAATCTCTTTTGCAGGTTTGCCAGTTTCTTTTGCTTTATTTATTATTCTATCATCAACATCTGTAAAGTTCTGTACATAGGTTACTTCATATCCTTTATATTCTAAATAACGACGTACTGTATCATATACTACAATTGGTCTTGCATTCCCTATGTGAATGTAATTGTATACTGTCGGTCCACAAACATACATCTTCACTATACCAGGAGTGATAGGCTTAAATTCTTCCTTTTTTCTTGTAAGCGTATTATACAATTGAATCATTCTTCATCCCTTCTTTTTCCATTATTTTTATTTCTTTCTTTAATTGATCAATCTCAGCTTGCATGGTTTTTAGTGTATCAGCAATAGGGTCAGGCAAATGAACCTGATCTAATTCATCCTTTACTCGAACCCCGTTTTGTATCACGATTCTCCCTGGAATACCTATAACAGTAGAATGGGGAGGTACTCCTTTTAAAACGACGGAACCAGCTCCTATTTTCGAATAATCTCCAATTTTTATAGAGCCTAAGACCTTAGAGCCAGACGCTAACAATACATGATTACCGATGGTAGGGTGCCTTTTCCCAACCTCTTTTCCTGTTCCACCAAGCGTAACTCCCTGATATATCATTACATTATCTCCAATTTCACAGGTTTCTCCAATAACAATCCCCGCGCCATGATCGATAAATAACCTTTTTCCTATTTTAGCTGCTGGATGAATTTCAACTCCTGTTAAAAAACGTGATAAGGTGGAAAGTACTCTTGCTAGGATTTGAAAATGATTATTCCATAACATATGTGCAACACGATAATGCCAAATAGCATGTAGACCTGGATAAGCAAGTACTACTTCTAAAGCATTTCTGGCAGCAGGGTCCATTTCTAAAAAAACATCTATATTATCTTTCATTCTCTCCAAAACGATTAGTACCTCCTTATCTTGTCAACAAATAAAGCTTGTAATACAAAAACCGTCTCTGTATTGATACAGAGACGGTTTATACCGCGGTTCCACCCTGTTTAGAATAGAATAATTAACATCCATTCTCACTTAGTCTATCGATAACGGAATTTTCCGTTCAAACCTACTTGACGAATCTATTTCGTCATTTTCAGTTAAAAAGCTCAAAAGTGCATTTCGATTAAAAGTAGCCAAATCTCTTTCACCCTTGGAGATTCTCTCTATGGACTTTTCTTAACCTACTCTCTTTTTCATTGCTTTTTACATTTTTATTTTTATTTTCTAATCAATGTGTTTATTTGTCAATAAAATTTTCACTCTTTTTAACACTTTTTCTTTTCCTAACAAATACAATGTTTCAGGCAAATCACGTCCATGTGTTAAACCTGTTGTTGCTACACGAATAGGCATAAATAGTTGCTTTCCTTTATATCCAGTTTCTTTTTGCACCACTTTCATTACCTGTTTAATTACTGCGGGGATATACTCCTCCAATTGCTCTAACTGTTTATTAAATTCACTTAATACAACAGGTATATGTTCCTCGGATAAAATATCTATCGCTTCTTGATTATAGGTAAGCTCATCCACAAATATATCCTTTGTAAGCTCTACTATTTCTTGTGCATAATTCATTTGCTCTCTGTATAGGTTAACTAATATGTTAACCCACTCTCTTTGTGCTTCATTTAACTCCTCTGGCAATAAGTTTTCTTTCTGTAAATATGGAAGACAAAGTTCAACAATACGGTCTAAGGACGCTTCTTTTATATAATGATTATTCATCCAATATAATTTTGCAATATCAAAAACCGCTGGACTTTTCGCTACACGATCAAGGGGGAATCTCTTGACTAACACTTCTCTTGATAATATATCTTCTTCACCCTCTGGACTCCATCCTAATAATGCTACGAAGTTTATAATGGCTTCAGGCAAAAACCCTAATTCTTTATATTGCTCAACAAATTGAATAATCGACTCGTCCCGTTTACTCATTTTTTGACGGTCCTGGTTTAGAATTAATGAAACATGAGCAAATTTTGGAGATTTCCACGAAAAAGCATCATAAATTAGTTGCTGCCTTGGAGTATTAGATAAATGCTCTTCTCCACGAATAACATGAGATATTTCCATTAAATGATCATCTATCGTTACAGCAAAGTTGTAGGTTGGAATACCATCAGTCCTGACGATAATAAAATCTCCAATTCCATTTGATTCAAATGCTACTTTCCCACGAACGATATCATGTACTTCAATGACTTTATCTTTAGGCACCTTAAAACGTACACTTGGTTTACGACCTTCTTTTTCATATGCTTCTTTTTGATTTGGAGTTAAATATCTGCATTTCCCAGAATATTTAGGGGTTTCCCCTTTTGCAAGCTGCACTTCTCTTTCTTCCTCTAATTCTTCAGGTGTACAGTAACAATGATAAGCTTTTCCTTCTTCTAAAAGTTGATCTACATATTTTTGATAGGAGTTTAACCTCTCCATTGAACGATATGGCCCATATTCTCCCCCTACGTCAATAGATTCATCCCAGTTAATCCCTAGCCATTTTAAACTGGATAAAAGCTTTTCTTCTGCGTTTTCTACATTTCTTGATTGGTCTGTATCCTCAATTCGCATGACAAATGAACCATTATTATGTTTTGCAAATAAATAATTAAATAATGCCGAACGAGCACTTCCTATATGTAAATGCCCTGTAGGACTTGGGGCAAACCTTACTCTTATCTTTTCTGCCATGTATAATCCCTTCCTTTGACGAATACTTAATCTACTCTATCTTATACCATTATTTTGACAATAAAACAACGGCTAGAGCAGCTATCCCTTCTTCCCTACCGGTAAAGCCTAATCTTTCAGTAGTCGTTGCTTTAATATTCACCTGATCTAGATTACAGTCTAATATCCTAGCAATCGTTTCTTGCATCATTGGAATATACGGAGCCATTTTTGGTTTTTGTGCAATAATGGTCATATCTGCATTTTCTAATAAGAACCCTTCTTTTTTTGCTACCTCCCATACTTTTTTTACTATTTGTTTACTATCAATATCTTTTATTATTGGGTCGTCATCAGGAAACCATTTACCTATATCTCCTTTTGCCAATGCACCTAAGATAGCATCTGCTACAGCATGCAGTAATACATCAGCATCAGAATGTCCTAATAAACCAAATTCATATGGAATTTCTACTCCACCAATAATTAATTTTCGTCCACTTTTAAATTGATGAACGTCAAACCCTTGACCAATTCTTAACATTTTCATTCACTCCAATGGTCTATAATTGCTTGTGCTAAGATTAAATCATCTGGCGTCGTTATTTTTATGTTACGATAGCTTCCTTCTATAATGGTAACATGTATTCCTAATCTTTCAACCAATGAAGCATCATCTGTGCCAAAAAAATTGTTCTCTTTTGCCTTTTGGTATGCTTCTTTTAAAACAGACAGACGAAAAGCTTGTGGGGTCTGTACTGCCCACAAGCTTTTTCGATCAGGTGTATGCCTAATCTGGTTCATGTTATCAATTACTTTTATTGTATCTTTTACAGGTACCCCAACGACAACTGCATCTAAGTGTTGAAGGCTTTCATACAAACGGTCAAGCATGGTTGAATCAATAAAAGGACGTGCTCCATCATGTACCATGATAAATTCAGAATGTATATAAGATAATCCGTTATATATACTTTCTTGTCTTTCATTACCACCAGGGACGATTTCAATTCTACGCTTCATATTTAACGCTTGAATCATTTGTTTCATCTGTTCCATTTCATCTGGATGGGCAACAATTACAATTTCATCAATCCATGACTTACTATAAAATTTTTCTAATGTATGCATAAGAATAGGCTTATTATTTAAAGGAATAAATTGCTTATTCATTCCTACTCCCATTCGTTTTCCTTGCCCCGCAGCCGCTAATACTATTCCACAACTCATGAATCATATCACCTATAATGCCTTCTCTAATAGTTTAGGTTTTGCAAAAATCATTCTACCTGCAGATGTTTGTAACACACTGGTAACTAATACGTCAATATGATGACCAATAAAATCTCTACCACCTTCGACAACAATCATCGTCCCATCATCTAAATATGCAATACCTTGATTGTGTTCTTTTCCATCTTTAATTACTTGGACATTTAATTCTTCACCTGGAAGAACCACTGGTTTTACAGCATTAGATAAATCGTTTATGTTTAATACTGGTACACCTTGAAGATCACATACCTTGTTTAAGTTAAAATCATTTGTAACAACTTTTCCTTCTAAGACTTTTGCTAGTTTAATCAATTTACTATCTACTTCTTGAATATCTTCAAAATCTCCTTCATATATTATAACTTTAATTTCTAATTCCTTTTGAATTTTATTTAAAATATCTAATCCTCTTCTTCCTCTATTTCGTTTTAGGGTGTCAGAAGAATCAGCAATATGTTGTAATTCTTCTAAGACAAAGCCAGGAATGACGAGAATCCCTTCAATAAAGCCTGTGCCGCATATATCTGCTATTCTTCCATCAATAATTACACTGGTATCGAGAATTTTATGCTCATATTTCGCTGCACCATCTTTTTTGTTTGTTTTATCCTTATTTAGTTTACTAAGCAAAAATATAGATATAATTTCATCCCGTTTTTTCAATCCTATACGAAAACCAAAATACCCCAACAAAACAGACAAGAAAATAGGAACTACGAGATTTAAAACAGGAATTACTATAACTGTTTGCGAAAGTAGAGCAGCTACTATTAAGCCTAATATCAAGCCTAAAATCCCAAACAAGAAATCGGTAATAGGTATTTTAAAAATAAAGTCTTCTACGGCTTTTATCCATTTTACAAAAGTATCAATAAATAATACTGTTAATAAAAATAATAATAGCGCACCACTAACCATACCTATAATACGTATAACAATTTCATTCACACTAAATAAATTATTTAAATACATTAATTTCACTAAGCTTGGTGAATATAAAAAACCTAAAATTCCACCAAAGACAACTAAAAATATTTGAAATGCTCTTTTTAGCATTTTCTCACCTCCGTTATTCATTATTAACATTTCAAAAGAAAACAAACCTATATTTGTTAATCATTTTTTATGCATCTTAACTATTATATACTTTGATAAGAAAAACCGCTAAAGAAAACTCGCCTAGCGGCGAGCCTTTTAAGGTTATCCCAATAGGATAAAACCCATAAAGCAATGTAAAATATCAAAGTGAAGTTGTCCAATATATCCTGATAGTAAAAACTTTAACTTATCTTGCTGTCAAAAAAGCGTCAAAAAGACGCATTTTTGGCAGTAATTATATGATCTAACAAAGCAAAAGCTTCTTCCTGCTCCAATTCCTTCGCTAATACCAATTCACTAATTAATATTTGTTTTGCATTATCTAGCATTTTCCTCTCACCTGTAGACAAACCTTTTTCTTGGTCTCTCAGCATTAAATTTCTAACTACATCTGCTATTTCATATATATCTCCACTTTTTAACTTGTCTAGATTTGCTCGATAACGTCGATTCCAATTAGCTGACATAATTGTTTGATCATTCTTTAAAATTCCAATTACCTGATCGATAACCTCTTCACTCACTACCTCTCTAAGCCCAACATCCTTAACATTATTCATTGGGATCATTACCCTCATATCTCCGATGGGAATGCGCATGATATAGTATTCTTTTTTTTCACCTAGAATTTCTTTTTCTTCTATTGCCTCAATAATACCAGCCCCATGCATCGGATAAACCACTTTATCGCCAACATTAAACAAATCCGCCACCTCCGGCTGAAAACTACATTTCCATTTTATCACATTTATAAGGGTATGTCAAAATATAAAAAAAATATAATATTAGCATATAAAATCCACTTAAGTCAATATATCCAGGAAAAAAATATCATAAAATTTTAAATTCTTACCATTCAAAATTTTTGGTTAAATAGCTTTGGCTTTTACAAGTATCTAATGAAAGCAATTCTCTGTACTAGACTATCCCTTCTATAGTATTATTATATCCTGTGTAAAAGGTCTTCATTATTAAAAAAATATAAGACTTTTAGATTATCTAAAAGTCTTATATAAATAATTATTCAATTATTTATATTTAAGAACATATTTTTTATAATTTCTAATCCCACTTGGATTCTAATTCATCCTCTGTAAACTTTTCTTTTTTCTTGCGAGGAAACATTTTTTTATTCCATATAGTGCATATACTCCAATGGGTAAAAATACGATACGTGGAAAACTCGTTGGAAAGCGAATAGCTAATATAATAACTACTAAAACAATGATAGGTGTAACCCATAATATTGTTTTGGGAAAGCCGACTTTTTTGAAGTTTGGGTATTTAATATTACTTATCATCAAATACGATAATAAGAGCATCGTAAAAAGTAGCCCTGCTGGATGAAAAACTTGATAATACAATGTCATCGTCGCCAATGCTCCTCCTGCAGCAGTAATTGGAAGACCAACAAAGTATCCAGGAATACCTTCCTTCACATTAAAACGAGCTAATCTTAATGCACCAGCTATCGGAAATACTGCTGTAGCAACCCAACCAACAGGTCCAACATATTGCAATGCTACAACATACATGATAAACGCTGGTGCTACCCCAAAGGAAATAACATCAGATAATGAATCTAATTCTTTACCAAATTCACTTTGAGCATGCAACAATCTAGCTACCCGTCCATCTAATCCATCCAATAACATTCCTGCAATAACCATAATCGCTGCATATTCAGGCCTATTTTGAAAAGCTAACATAATAGACATTATTCCTAAAAATAAGTTCCCAACTGTTAATAGCCCAGGAAGTACACGATAATTCATCACTAATACCTCCCAATTATTGTTTTTCCTGATAAAACTCTATCTCCCTTTTTTACCAATACCTCTGTATCGATGGGTAGATAGATTTTCGTTCCAGAACTAAATTTAATCATCCCTATTTTTTCACCCTTTTCTAAACTTTGGCCAAGGCTTGACCAATTAACAATACGTCTAGCCATTATTCCTGCAATTTGAACAACTAAAACTTGAATGTTATTGTTTTTTATTCCAATAAAGTTTTTCTCATTTTGTTGATGATTTTCAAGATTTTTTGCTGGTTTAAACTTCCCTTTTTGATAACTTATAAAATCCACTTCACCTGCTATTGGACTCCGATTAATATGTACATCTAATGGACTCATAAATATACTTATACTAATTGTTTTATGCTTAAAGTAACTATTCTCCTCCACTTCACTTATATCTGTTATTAAACCATCTGCTGGTGATATGATAATAGAGGCTTCCGTTGGAATATTTCTGTTAGGATCACGGAAGAAATAGATAACAAATAAAATAAGGCCTATTACCAAAAAAGATAGCATTGGGTGAATAACATATAATAGGATTGTAAAAAAGAAGACAATAATTAATGTAGGTATCCCTTCTTTAAATAATGCTCGGTTTTTCACTCCATCACCTCTAAAAATATTATGATATATGTCTGTCAATAAATACTTGCTCCTGAATTCGTTTTAAACCATCTTTAATCGCTCTTGCTCGTACCTCTCCAATGCCATCTACCTCGTCTAACTCTTCGATAGTTGCCATCATGACCCGTGGTAAATCAGAAAACTGTTCAATAAGATTGTTAATAATTGGATTAGGTAACCGCGGGATTTTATTTAAAATTCTAAAACCACTTGGAGATACAAGCTCTTCTTGGAGATTTACATTACCCATAAAACCAATTAACCTAGATACATTTTGATTATCAAGGAGATCATCAGCACTTAATTTTTTCAATTCAGATAACACCTTCTTCACTTCTTCATCAGAAGGAGTTTTATGATAATCTTTAATTAGAAGAAATGCCTCTGTATCAATATTAGATACTAATTCTTCTAATTGCATACTAATTAATCGACCTTCTGTTCCTAATTCAGTAATAAATTTTTCGATTTCTGTTTTAATCCGTTGTACCATTTCTATTCTTTGAATAACTAAAGCTACATCATTCAACGTTACTAATTCTTCAAACTCCATAGCCGAAAGATTAGTTAACGCTTGATCTAATACAGATTTATACTTCTCTAATGTTTGGATGGCTTGATTTGCTTTTGTTAATATGACACCTATGTCCTTAAGTGTATACTTATAATTCCCTTGATATAACGTTATAATATTTCTCCTTTGAGAGATGGAAATAACCAATTGACTCGTTTGCTTTGCTACCCGTTCCGCAGTTCGATGTCTTATCCCAGTTTCTGATGAAGATATTGAATTTTCTGGGATAAGTTGGGTGTTGGCGTATAGTATTTTTTTTATGTCATCACTTAAAATAATTGCACCATCCATCTTTGCAAGCTCATATAAATGTGCAGGTGAAAAATCACAATTAATAGAAAACCCCCCATCCACAATATTCATAACTTGAGATGTATAACCAACAACGATTAACGCACCTGTTTTTGCTCTTAATACATTATCTAAACCATCTCTAAACTGAGTACCTGGAGCCACTAGCTTTAACACACTACTCATAAATTCTTCTTTGTTATCTTTACTCATAGCCTTACCCTCCAAAAGCAATATCTAATGCTTCAGAAACTGAATGGACTCCTATTACTTCTACATCATTAGGCATATTCCATCCTTTAGTATTTTTATTAGGTATTATTACTCTTTTAAATCCTAATTTTTTTGCTTCTTGAACTCTTTGTTCTATTCTAGTAATTCCTCTAACTTCACCAGTTAATCCAATTTCTCCAATAAAAACATCATATGGGTTTGTGGGTTTATCACGAAAGCTGGAAGCAATACTAACTGCAACGGATAAATCAATTCCTGTTTCAGATAATTTTACACCACCTGCAACATTTACGTAAGCATCCTGGTTTTGCAAAAATAACCCTATTCGCTTCTCTAATACTGCCATAATAAGGGCTACTCTTTGTTGGTCCACCCCTGTTGCCATACGCCTTGGAGTAACAAAGCTTGTCGGGGTTACCAACGCCTGAATTTCTACCAAAACAGGCCTAGTTCCCTCTATACTAGCTACAACCGATGAACCAGCTACACCCATTGGTCTTTCCGATAAAAAAAGCTCTGAAGGATTATTCACTTCTATGAGTCCTTCTTCTTTCATTTCAAAAATACCTATCTCATTTGTGGAACCAAACCTATTTTTTACTGCTCTTAATATTCGATACGTATGATGCCTTTCTCCTTCAAAATAAAGCACCGTATCTACCATATGCTCCAACAACCTTGGTCCAGCTATTTCTCCTTGCTTTGTTACATGCCCTACAATGATTGTAGCTATCCCTTTCGATTTAGCTATTCGCATAAAATGAGCGGTTGTTTCTCTAACTTGAGCAACACTTCCTGGCGGTGAAGCAATATGAGCATCATACATGGTTTGAATGGAATCAATAATAATAACTAAAGGATTCACTTGATCAAGATGGGCTTCAATATGTTCAATTTGATTTTCGGTTAAGACAAAAAGCTCTTCTGAAAGAACACCTAACCGCTCTGCTCTTCTTTTCGTCTGCTTTATCGATTCCTCACCAGATACATATAACACCCGATTATCTAGCTGAGCAATATTATTAGAAACCTGAAGTAACAAGGTTGACTTACCAATACCTGGATCTCCTCCTACCAAAATCAATGAACCCGGAACAATTCCTCCACCTAACACTCGATTAAATTCTTTTGTTTTGGTAATGATTCTTGGCTCATTTTCTATATTGATGTTTTTTATAGACTGTGGTTTTGCAGAGGAAGAAAGCTGTAAACTTTTTGTATAATTATTATTTGATGCTGATACTTCTTCCACTAAAGTATTCCATGATTGGCAGCTTGGACATTTTCCTAACCATTTCGTGCTTTCGTAGCCGCATTCTTGACAAACATATTTAGTCTTGACCTTTGCCATAGATACTTCTCCGTTCAATTAATTTATGTTTATGCTATATCTAATATGACATCTTAACGGTGATTTGAAATTCTGTCCTGTCCTTTTCTCTATATGATGGAAGTCTACCTTATCATATAACAAAGAGAAATGAAAAAAAAGTACTTCATAAATAAAAAGACCCCATTAATTGGGATCTTTTTATTTTTTTTATTTTTTTACAATTAGCTCTTCATTTTCTACATCAATATTTACATTGTCACCTTTATTAATGGAACCTTTTAAAAGTTCTTCAGATAATTTATCCTCTATATGCTTTTGTATGGCTCTTCTTAGAGGTCTAGCTCCAAAATTAGGATCGAATCCTTCTTTCGCTAGAAAATCCTTTGCTTCATCTGTTAATTCAAAATCAATTCCCTTTTCTTTAAGTCTTTTTCTCAATTCATCTACCATTAAATCAACAATTTCTTTTATTTCTTCTATTGTTAGGGAATGGAATACAATAACCTCATCTACTCGATTTAAAAATTCGGGCCTAAAACTACGTTTTAACTCACTCATCACTCGTGTTTTCATCTGATTATAATCATTTTTTGCATCCTGAGTCGTAAATCCAAGTGTAGCATCTTTTTTAATTGTTTCTGCACCTACATTAGAAGTCATGATGACAACAACATTTCTAAAATCAACCGTTCTTCCCTTACCATCTGTTAATCTTCCATCCTCTAAAACTTGAAGTAAAATATTAAATACATCTGGATGGGCTTTCTCAATTTCATCTAACAGTACAACTGAATATGGTTTTCTTCTTACCTTTTCTGTTAATTGTCCACCTTCCTCATATCCTATATATCCTGGAGGAGCACCTATCAATCTTGATGTTGCGTGTTTTTCCATATATTCGGACATATCAATTCGGATAACTGCATTTTCATCTCCAAACATTGCCTCAGCCAATGCTCTTGCCAATTCTGTTTTTCCTACACCTGTTGGACCTAAGAAGATAAAAGAACCTATTGGTCTTTTTGGATCCTTCAAACCAGCGCGTGCTCTTCTTATTGCTCGGGAAATAGCTTTAACTGCTTCCTCTTGTCCAATTACTCTTTTGTGAAGAATATCTTCCATCTTTATCAAACGATCTGTTTCTTCTTCCGCAAGCTTTGTAACAGGGATACCAGTCCAGCTTGCTACAATCTGAGAAATATCTTCTATTGATACCTCTGTATCTGTACGACCCTGTTGTTCTTTCCATTGATTTTTTGTCTTACTTAATTCTTCTTTAAGCTGTTGTTCCTTATCACGTAATGAAGCTGCTTTTTCAAATTCCTGACTTTGAACCGAGGCATCCTTTTCCTTCCTAATTCCATCTAAATTCGCTTCTAGCTCCTTTAGATTTGGAGGGACTGTATAGCTTTGCACCCGTACTTTTGATGCCGCTTCATCAATCAAATCAATTGCTTTATCTGGAAGAAAACGATCCGTTATATATCGGTCAGATAGCTTTACTGCTTGTTCAATCGCTTCATCAGTAATAATTACTCGATGGTGCGCTTCATATTTATCTCTAAGTCCCTTTAATATTTGAGTAGTTTCTTCTGCTGTAGGTTCATTAACCATAATAGGTTGAAATCTTCGTTCTAAAGCAGCATCCTTCTCAATATATTTGCGATATTCATCTAATGTTGTTGCTCCAATAGCTTGTAATTCTCCCCTAGCTAAAGCAGGCTTTAGAATATTGGAAGCATCAATCGCTCCTTCTGCTCCTCCAGCACCAATTAAGGTGTGTAGCTCATCAATAAATAAAATAATATTGCCAGAGTTACGAATTTCCTCCATAATTTTTTTCAATCGGTCTTCAAATTCACCACGATATTTTGTCCCTGCTACTAATGTTCCCATATCCAATGACATAACTCTTTTATCTTTTAATGTTTCAGGTATTTCATTATTGACTATTCTTTGCGCTAAACCTTCAGCTATTGCTGTTTTTCCTACTCCTGGCTCCCCAATTAAAACTGGATTATTCTTTGTTCTCCGACTTAAAACCTGGATTACCCTCTCAATTTCCTTTTCTCTACCAATTACAGGATCCAATTCTCCATCCTTTGCAAATGCTGTAAGATCTCTTGCTAAGCTATCCAATGTTGGTGTGTTTTGATTAGTAGGGCTTGTATGATTATGAGAAACAACGTCATTATTACCAAGTAATTGTAAAACCTGTTGTCTAGACTTATTTAAACTAATACCTAAGTTGTTCAATACTCTTGCTGCTACACCTTCTCCTTCACGAATCAAACCAAGCAAAATATGCTCCGTTCCGACGTAAGTATGACCTAGCTTTCTAGCCTCATCCATAGATAATTCAATAACTTTTTTTGCTCTAGGTGTATAGGCTATATTAATTGGTTTCTCTTGTCCTTTTCCAATTAATGCCTCTACTTCCTGTTGAACCTGTTCTAATGAAATATTGAGAGATTGTAATGCTTTAGCAGCGATCCCTTCTCCTTCTTTCACTAATCCTAATAAAATATGCTCTGTTCCTATATTCTGATGCCCTAGTCTAACCGCTTCTTCTTGAGCTAGAGCAAGAACCTTTTGTGACCTCTCCGTAAAACGTCCAAACATCATTGTTAATCAACTCCTTTACTCTTTCTGTAATGAAGATAAGCCCTCACGAATGATTGTAGCTCTTCTTACATCTCTTTCTTCCACATTTAACTCTCCTCCAGCATATTGTTGGAGAAAACCTTGTTGTATCATAACCATTAATTCATTTATTACCGATGCCGATATTCCCTTTATTAATTGTAAGTCGATTCCTAATCGCAAATCAGATAGTCTCTCCATCGCCTCTTTAGAATCAATATTTCTCGCGTAAGATAGAATACCAAACGCCCTTCCCACTCTATCCTCCATTTGAACCCTTGATTCCTGAATTAAATTTTTTCGGGACTGCCTTTCATGTTCAATAATTTGATTAACTACTCCATGTAAATTTTCAATAATATCTTCTTCTGTTTGCCCTAATGTAATCTGATTAGAAATTTGAAATAAATTCCCTAACGCTTCACTTCCTTCACCATAAATCCCACGAACAGTTAATCCTACTTGAGTGATAGCAGGGATGATTCGATTTATTTGTCCCGTTAAAACGAGCGCAGACAAATGAAGCATAACAGAAGCTCTTATTCCAGTCCCTACATTTGTTGGACAGCTTGTTAAATATCCTCTTTTCTCATCAAAAGCGTAGTCGAGTTTTTGTTCAAAAATATTATCAATCTCGTTTGCTATTTTCCATGCATCATATATTTGAAGTCCAGGATATAAACATTGGATACGAATATGGTCCTCTTCGTTCACCATGATACTTATAGACTCATTTTCACTTATTGCAACCGCACCTTTTCTTGATTCATTTGCTAAATGCAAACTAATTAAGTGCTTTTCAACCAATACCTTTTTTTGTAATAGCGTTAGATCTTCCAAAGGTATAAAGGTAAATGAACCAATCCTTTTTATTTGCTCTTGACTTATTGATGATTTTACTTCTTCTATTACAGCATTTGATTCTGTATTGGTATATAAAAGAGGAAAAGGGTGATTCTTTAAATTTCTAGCCAAACGAATACGACTACTAATCACAATATCTGAATGAGGTCCGTCTCCACGCATCCACTCACTAATAGCATTTTGGAAAAAATTATCCACCGTCATAAGCATCAACCTCGTCTTTCCGAAAGTTTACGCTCTAATTCTTTTATTTGATCTCTAATTTTTGCAGCCTCTTCAAATTCTTCTGAAGTTATTTTTTGCTGTAATTGAGTTCTTAACGTATTGAGCTCCTTTTTCTGCTTTATTTTCTTTCCAGACCTTAAAGGAACTTTTCCGCTATGTTGGGTGTTTCCATGTATTCTACGAAAAATAGGTTCTAAATGGGGTTCAAAATAGTGGTAGCAATCACTACAACCGAATTTTCCTGATTTTTTAAACTGAGAAAAGGTTAATCCACATGTTTTGCAGCGTATAGCTTCTTTCTCTTCTTTTAATGAATGATCATTATTAACTACTTGATCAAAATTAAGCAGTCCTGATAATAAATGGTGAAAAGAAAAAGAATCAAAACCGTCATTATCACCCATCATCTCACCTTTTTCTTTTGCACATTGCTCACATAAATGGAACTCCGTTTTCTTATCATTTATTATTTTTGTAAAATGAAGAGTAGCTGGTCGAACTCCACAATTTTCACAAAGCATTAATTTTCCCTCCCTTTCCTTTATGACCAAAAAGTCAGGAAATAATTTTATTTAGAAAAAATAATACGCAAAGCAGATTTCATTATATTTGATCTTATCTCATCTCTTGTCGGAAGTGGTATATTTAGAACTTCTCTTGTAATGGTTGATTTAATTAAATCGTATTCATAATGGGTAATAAAATCCTCATCAATTAAACGATTCAATATATCTATTGCTGTTGATTGAGGAATTTGGTTCCCTATACCAGTAATAAGGGACTCATAGAAGGAACGGCTTGAACCAAATTCTAATTTTTTTATTCTAATATACCCACCACCTCCTCTTTTACTCTCCACTAAAAACCCTTTTTCATAAGAAAATCTTGTGCCAATTACATAATTAATTTGTGAAGGAACACATTGGAATTGTTCTGCCAATGTACTCCTTTGGACTTCAATTATACCTTCTGCACTAAGTTCAATTTTATTTTTTAGAAACTTCTCAATGATGTCTGAAATATTTTTCATGATACCTCCCTGTAGATTTTTCCCTGACTTTGACTAACTTTGACCAATAATATCATTATAATATATTTTGAATATATTGCAAATAAAAGATTCAAAATATGTATACTTACCAAGATACAAAGAAGAGACGCTACTCTGTATCTTGCCCATATTGAACTTCTTTTACACCAACGATTTGTTTAATATGATCTACTACAAAAGGGATGCTTTCAAATTTAGGAGCTTTCACTAAGAAGACGATAGTAATATATTGCTCATCACTATCATTTCGTTCTTCCTCAAACATACTTATATTCTTTACATTAATTCTTTTTTCACCAAGAAACGAAGCAATTTCGCCTAATTTACCTGGAGTATCAATTACTGTTACACGAAGCTGATTTAAATGTTTTTTCTTAGATATAAAATTTTCAAGTCGTGAAAGTACTGCTAAACTAATTAATACAAAAAAAGTTGCCAAAGACGCTCCAAAATAAAAACCTGTACCAATAGCCAGACCAATAGCTGCAACAACCCAAAGGGAGGCAGCTGTCGTTAAGCCGGTTACTGTAAATCCATGCCTTAAAATAGTTCCTGCTCCTAAAAATCCAATTCCTGTTACGACTTGAGCTGCAATGCGGGCTGGATCAACTCTAACATTTTCCGATAACATAAAATCAGTAAAACCATAAATAGAGATTAACATATAAAGTGTAGAACCAATACTTACGAGAATATGTGTTCTAAGGCCCGCAGGATGATTATTCTGTTCTCTTTCAAAACCAATAATTCCACCAAGAATAGCAGCTAGTAGTAACCTTAAAAATATATGAACATAACTAATCGACCAAATCTCTTCCATTTATATCACCTTACCATTTTATTTTTGACCATTTATAATATCTATTAATTGATTAAATTCTTTAATAATTACATTCGCATGAAGTAATTCGTCTCCTGATGAAAAACCAAAATCACAACCTACTACATAAAGTTTATTAGCAATACCAGCCTCCACATCAGAATGTCTATCTCCGACCATAAATCCTTTATTTATTGAATGATTTTCTAAGAGTATGTTAACTAAATCTTTTTTAGTCTCTGTTTGAAATTCACCAGCAGTATAGATGGCATCAAAAAAATGGTCAATTCGAAAAGCTTCTGATATTCCAGTGATATAATCTTTCACTCCATTACTTGCGATAAATAATCGATACCCCTTATTCTTCAGAAGCATAAGTGTTTCAACAACATCTGGATATAAAGCTCCATAGTTTTCTTTAACTGCTTCTAATTCATTATGTAACATATAATTATTAGCCCTCTGATGTGCTGCTATAGGTAAATTAGGTAGCAAATTTCTCCAAATATCATCTAAGGTCATACCAATTACTGATAACATTTTTTCTTCAGATGGAAAATTTCCCAGATGATATCCGTCGTTTTCTAATTGCTGAAAGGTTTTTTTAAAAGAAGGAATAGCTAATTTTTCTGTTTGAAATAAAGTACCGTCAAAATCAAATATAATAGCATCATTGATGTTTATCATTATGAACCCCCTAAAATAAAAACACATTACAAAGTAATGTGAATCTTTATAATAATATCTTTGTTTCAATGTGATAAACATTATATCATATTTAATATATATTGAAGAGTGAAAAATATTTTAAGGATATTAAATAAACAGTATATGTATGCAAATGAGTAACTTATCATGTTTCTTAAGATGCAAAAAAGCAACTCATAATTGAGTTGCTTTTTAATGGTTGCCTGGCAACGTCCTACTCTCCCAGGACCCTGCGGTCCAAGTACCATCGGC
>JAENYW010000163.1 GCA_016841555.1 Tepidibacillus decaturensis | reverse complement strand
TTATTCGAAAAGAGTACAATCATTATGTTAGACGTGAGAAGTACAGGAATAAATTCAACATCTATATAGGAAGCAAAGAGCTGAAGAAAAGCTTCATCCCATGAAGTCTTGCTTTTCTTAATTAAAATCATGGGTATCCAGCCTTCACTCCAAGCCTTTACTTTAAATACCCAATCATCCTCTTTTTCATCAATGGATAATGTTTCGTCTAGCCAATGGCTTCGTAGCCAATTCGTTAGATTTGCTTCTGTATTCTGTTCTTCCTTTTGTAAGATTTGCTTTACTGTAGCAATAATAGCGGTTAGTTCAAGTGTCGTAATTGTTTGTTTGTCCTCTTTTATTTTTAAATAGTAAGAGGTTTGTTCTTTTTCCATAATAAAGATCCATTGACTGTTGGTTACCTTCTGCTTATCATTATTTGATAACATAACTATTTCATAGCCATCAGGTAGAAGCTTTCCACTATATAAAGAACCTTGCTTTAATTTGATCATTTGTTATTCACCCTTTAAAATGAACTTTTGTAGCACTTCCCAAACCCCATGATCATTATTGGTCTTTGTTATATAATTGGCTATTTCTTTTATATCAGGATGTCCATTTTCCATTGCTACACCTAGGCCTGCAATTTGAAGCATATCTCTATCGTTATAGCTATCTCCAATTGCGATGACTTCATCAAGCGTTATCCCCATTTTATTCGCTATATACTGAATAGCTTGTCCCTTTGTTGCCTCAGGGTGAGAAAACTCTAAAAATTGAGGTTTTGAGATGGTAATATGCACCTTGTTTTGATAAAGTGGAGTAAAAAGTTCTAGCATTTCCTTTATTTTTTCTGGTTCGTCTATCGTAAGTATTTTCATAGGTAATCTTTCTTTTTGTTTGATTATTTCAACTAAATCATCCACAATGTGATAAGGAACCTGTGAAAGCTTGCTGTATTTTTGGATATACGGATGCTCCTTTTCTACATATAATTCATCCTCTAAATATATTTGGACAACTTTATTCATTTCTTTTAATGTTGTAATGATTTCTATAGATACATCAGATGGCATTAGCTTCTGATAAAGAATCTCCTCACTTAGTACATTTTTAACATATGCCCCTTGATAAGTAATAATTGGAACATCCAAATTAATTTCCTTCGCGTATTTTTTTGCAGATTGATACATTCTTCCTGTGGCTAGTGTAACCACTACACCCTTTTTTATTGTCTCTTGAATAGCATCTATTGTTTGAGGAGATATGGTTAAATCGTCTGCTAAAAGCGTATCATCCAAATCTATTGCTACTAATTTATATTTCATCTACTCTACAACCCTTCTATTTTCATTTATCTTCGATTTCAATAATGCCCTATATCTATTTTACACTTTTTCATACAAATGATAAAACCACATCATTAAGATGTGGTCTAACTGCGTCAGGATGCCAGCTTAAATTAATCTTTCACTAAGCTATTTAATACCCAACTAATGAAGCTTGTAATCAGCGCTCCCCAGAACGCTCCTGAAAAATGAAAAACGATAAAGCCATCCACAAACCATGCGGTTATCATAAACGTAATAGCATTAATAATAAGGATAAACAATCCTAATGAAAAGATTGTTAACGGTAAAGTAAAAATAATAAGGACAGGACGAATGATAGCATTAACAATTCCCAATATTAGCGCTGCTACTAATGCCGCGATGATCCCCTGTATTTGAAAGCCTGCTACCAATTTATCTGCTATTAATAGTGCAAATCCATTTAAAATAACTTTACTAACCCAACTCATCCCACCACTCCTTTGCAATAAAGTAAGCTTTTTTCCTATAAGAAACGGTTGCTATTCATAAGGAATAATAAACATGGCAACGATATAAAGGATAACTGCAGGAAATGCTGCGGATAAGACTGCAATTAAAACATATAATAAACGCACAATCGTTACGTCTATCTCAAAATACTCTGCAATCCCCCCCATTACTCCTGCAATCATTTGTTGACTTCTTGATCTTCTCAATTTTTTCATATTAACACCTCTCTACATACTTATCTATTTTATTAAGGATTTATTCCAGCTAATCTCTTCCTATCATATATGTCCATTTATTATTTTACCATTTCTCCTTCCATGACACTTCTGTTTGTTTCAACTATTTCTTCTTTTACCTTATATAAAGAGGCAAATATAGAATTACCTATCTTAAAGCTTATTAAGAAGAGAATAAATAGAATGATACCTATACTTAGAAAGATGGTTTGAACACCAAATTGCTTCGCCAGCCAAGCAGCAGGTAGCATTGATATAATTAATGCAGAATTAATAATTGCTTCAATAACAGAGAATACTCGACCCCGAAAAGATTCTTCTACGTATTCCTGTAAAATTGTATTGGAAGCAACATTAATGATTCCATTCCCTAATCCATTAACAATCATTATTGGAATGAGAAGTAATATATTATTAATCCAAGAAACTTGAAGGATTGTAAAGGAAAAAATCAACATTGACCAGATTAATAATTTTTCTTTAGGATATTTTTGCGATAACTTTTGAAGTAATATCATACCAATAATCATCCCTACCATATTCCCAGAAAAAATATAACCTATCGAGGAAGCATCCATATGTAATACCTCTTCTATATAAGCAAAAAACAGGACATTTGTAGCACCTGCAAACAACATGAGAGAAGAAAAAAAGATAATAATAAAGCGTAATAGGGAATCCTGTGAAATATATCTAATTCCAGACGTTAACTCCTGTATATATTGAATGCTGCTTTTATTATCTTGCATATTGTTTTTTTCTTTTTCTAAAGGAAAGTGAATCATCAAAATAAATAATGCCGAAGCAAGAAAGCTTGCTGCATCTATAATAAATGCCCATGTTGTACCAATAATGGAGACAAGTACGGCACCTGTTAATAATCCTAACAAGCTGATTACCATTTGCGTTGTACCAGATATAGAGTTCGCAGCTAATAGGTGTTCCTTATCAACCAGGGTTGGAATACTTGCTGATTTAGCAGGATAAAAAAAGATACTTACTGTACTTATTAGAAAGGTGAGAATAAAAATAATAGTCATACTTGGTTTGCTTAGGAAATGAAATAACAAAGGGATAAACAAAACAAGGAGCATACGAAGAATGTCTGATATAATCATCGTCTTTTTTAAAGACCATCTATCGATGAATACGCCCGCAAATGGACTAAATAATACCTTTGGAATAGCTGTAATCATCATTACCGTTCCCGTTACAACAATATTTCCAAAATAATTTTGAATCAACACCATTAATGCAATAAAATGAATTTGGTCTCCTAAGATCGATATTAATTGACCAAACCAAAGCTTTACAAAATTTTTATTCATCCACATATCTTTCATCTCTATATCCTCCCCTAGATAAAAATCCTTTTTACTCATTTGAAAGGAAACAGAGGTCCCCTTGCTATGTTAATAATACCCAAAAATAATCAAACATAGAACAGACTCACGATGGTTTCTATCTCCAACTAGAGGAGGAGATAGTAAAAAACTACCTCACATTTTTTATGAGGTAGCCTTAGACCCTAAGAAAGTCATTAAGAAAAAAAATCGCCCCTGTTAAGAGGGACGATCTATAGAGGAGGCTAAATTCTTACGGGCAAGCTTTAAATATCCAAGAACATTCAGCAATTCACTCTCTTCAACAAAATGCAATTTCATCGAGCCAGCTTCCTCTAAAAGATATGGATTTAAGGCAATGGCTCCACCACCGATGACGTAGAATTGCTGGATATCAGGATATTTTTTCCAACGTTTCTTAATCAATTCCACAATTCGTTTTGATGCACGGTTAAAGTAATGGTCAACAATTGGTTTAATATCTGACTGTCCTTCTCCAATCTTTTGTATCATATAATTCTGTTCTTTAATCCTTTGAACGATTTTGGCCCGGCTTGGAAAAGAGTAATCATAACGATCTTCGACATCACGAATAATAGAATCCAAATAATTTGCCATTCCCATTTGTTCACCATAGCTAAAACGATTGTCAATATTCATTTGCTTAATGACTGGAAAATCTGTTGTCAAAGCTCCAATTTCACAGACGCCAATACAGCCTTCGTATAATTCTGGATCTTTGATTTCTAAATTATCGTGGGTTGCTATATGATAAATCGCTGCAGCACCCTCAATTGAAACATAGGCATCTCGGATATTCAATTTTACTTTTTTGTTTTGTAGTTTTGGTGTAGAAATAAAAGTGACTTCATGCTGACCAATGAGTTTATTTCTTAATACTTCATGATATTTTACAAAGCTTCTAACTGGAAGTCCCGTTCCCAAAATGTATTCAATTTCAAGCTGCTCATCTTGGACGGCTCGTTGAGTATTGACTAAACCCATGTAAGCTAATGAGGTTAAGGCAACGATCAGAGATTGATCACTCTCTGCTTTATTTTCTGTTTCCTCCAACTCTGATTTATCTTCATCTTCTATTGCAAGTTCGCCGACAAAATATCTAAGATTATTGTTTGATAAAGCATGACTGTTTACAATAACATCCAAAGCTTTTAAGGGGCTCTCTTCCTCTTGAAGAATTTGCCTGCTATAGCCCGAAGAAATAACATTTGGAATCACTAAAGGACTTTTTTGATTCTCTAATACCAATTTAATACTGTCATTTCCAAAATCAATTCCTGCATATTTCAACATTTTTTTCTTTCCTCCTTACTGAAAATTCGACATTTTTTTTAATTACTATCTTCTCTAATTTCTTTTCCTTCCCCTTCCTACGAAAGAATCAATTCGTTATATATAATAGGTAAATATGCTTACTGCTATTGTCTTAATTTTATTTTTTTTCTCCAACTAGAGGAGGAGATAGTAAAAAAAGGCTACCTTATGAGGTAGCCTTCATATACTCTTTTATCTGTTGTTTATGCCTTTCACGATCCCGATCAATAATTGGCTTTAAATATTTCCCTGTATACGAATTTTTTACAGCTATAATCTGTTCTGGTGGACCTTCAGCTATAATAGTACCACCACCATCCCCACCTTCTGGTCCTAAATCAATAATATAATCTGCGGTTTTAATCACGTCTAAATTATGCTCAATAACTATCACGGTATCTCCGTTATCCACTAGTCTTTGTAATACCTTAAGTAATCTAGCAATATCATCTGTATGAAGTCCTGTTGTAGGCTCATCTAAAATATATAGCGTTCTACCGCTACTTCTACGATACAATTCTGAAGCTAGCTTAACCCTTTGTGCTTCTCCACCAGATAATGTTGTTGCTGGTTGTCCAAGCTTTATATATCCTAATCCCACATCATATAATGTTTGTAATTTCCTATTTATTTTTGGAATATTCTTAAAGAACTCTAAGGAATCTTCAACCGTCATATCAAGTACATCTGCAATCGTTTTTCCTTTATATTTAATTTCTAAGGTTTCACGATTATATCTTTTCCCTTTACAGATTTCACATGGAACGTACACATCAGGTAAAAAGTGCATTTCTATTTTAATAATTCCATCTCCACGACAAGCTTCACAACGGCCGCCTTTCACATTAAAGCTAAACCTTCCTTTTTTATATCCTCTCACCTTTGCTTCCTGTGTCGTGGCAAATAAATCACGAATATCATCAAAAACACCAGTATAGGTTGCTGGATTGGATCTTGGAGTTCTCCCTATAGGAGATTGATCAATATCGATTACTTTATCTAAATGCTCAATGCCGTGTATTCCTTTTGACTTTCCTGGCTTATCTTTGGCACGATGTAGCTCCTTCGCTAACGTTTTATGCAGAATCTCATTCACAAGGGTACTTTTGCCTGATCCTGATACCCCAGTAACGCAGGTAAATACACCAAGTGGAAAGTCAACATCTATTCGCTTTAGGTTATTCTCTTCTGCACCTAGTACCTTTAACCATTTTCCATTTGCTTTTTTTCGTTCAGTAGGAAGTGGAATGAATTTCCTCCCACTTAAATAATTCCCTGTTAATGAATGCTCATTATCCATTACCTCTTGTGGAGTTCCTTCAGCTACAACCATTCCTCCATGAACCCCTGCTCCTGGTCCTATATCAATAATATAATCGGATGCTAGCATCGTATCTTCGTCATGCTCGACAACAATCAACGTATTGCCTAAGTCACGCATTTTTTCTAATGTTTTAATGAGCCGATCATTATCTCGTTGATGAAGTCCAATACTTGGCTCATCTAAAATATATAATACTCCCATGAGACTAGAGCCAATCTGCGTAGCTAGGCGAATTCGTTGTGCTTCACCACCTGATAGCGTACCAGCGGTACGACTTAAGGTTAAATAATCTAACCCCACGTTTGATAAAAATCCTAATCTGGATTTAATCTCTTTCAAGACTAATTGAGCAATGTTCTTCTCTTTTTCTGTTAGCTGCAAATTTTCGAAAAACGTTAACGCTTCTTTAATCGATAAGTCGGTAACATAGGCAATATTTTCCCCACCAACATATACAGAAAGCATTTCATCTTTCAATCTAGTTCCTTTACACGTAGGACAAGCATGATGACTCATATACTGTTCTATATGATCTCTAACATAATCGGATGCAGTCTCTTTATACCTTCTCTCCAGATTATTAATAACTCCTTCAAAAGGCACCATTGCTTCTTTGACATGTCCAAATTCATTTTCATAGCGAAAATGAATCTTTTCCCCTTTTGTTCCATATAAAATGAGCTGTCTCTGCTCTTCTGTTAGTTTTTCTATGGGCGTATCAAAATGAACATCTAAATGACGACATATTGATTCTAATAGCTGAGGATAATAGGTTGAACTACTTCCAGCCCAAGGTTCTATTGCACCATCTTGTAAGGTTTTACTAGGATCAGGAATAACTAAATCAGCATCTACCTCCATTTTGTTTCCTAATCCATCACAAGTAGGGCAAGCGCCATATGGACTATTAAAGGAAAACATCCTTGGAGAAAGTTCATCCATGCTGAAGCCACAAACTGGGCAGGCCAATTTTTGACTAAATAACAATTCCTCTTTATCTATTATATCTACCTTCACTTTTCCATCCGTCAAATGAAGAGCAGTTTCTAAGGAATCTGCCA
>JAENYW010000162.1 GCA_016841555.1 Tepidibacillus decaturensis | reverse complement strand
ACAAGATACCGTAGCATTGGCCAATATTGTAACAACAAGAATCCAACAATTTATCGAAGAACAGAATTATGATACGTTAGCTCGCAAGCTAACAACTATAAAAAGACAAAAGGAGATAGATATAACGTTATTACAGGAAAAAATTAAAAAGAACGAGCAAGAATTAGATACACTTGATAAAGTAGTCGTGTACAAGAAATCAATCATAAATGACCCATATCTTCAAGAGCTAGCAGCAAGATTAGGGAATACGAACGTGGTGAATCTAAGTAATTTATCAGTAGAGAATGAATCACCAAATCCAGCCTATATAAAGGTGCTAGATAATCTAACAACCAATAAATTGACATTAAGCGATCTAGAAAGTCAGTATGGGGAAATAGTTAAGGCAGAAAACAACCTAGAGCAGCTTTCCAAAGAGGCTGGTATGACAGCTATTATAGTTCGTGATGTAATAGAACCGAACAATCCAATTGCTCCTAATAAAAAATTAAATGTAGCAATCGCTGCTGTTTTAGGACTGATGCTAAGCGTGTTTTATGTTTTTGTCATGGATTATTGGAAAAGCTCAGGACGGTTAAAAGAAGAAACAAACTAATATTTTTTGTTCATAAAAAATAGATATAGAGTAGAAGGAGGGGAGCCTCTTGAATTATCGACAACGAATCGTTCTATTAGGTGTAGTGGATATTGTCATTATTTCATTAGCAGTATTTGCGGCATATCTATTACGCTTTGATTTTAATATAAAAATAGACTTGTTTAAATATATTCCGTATGTCATCCTTATGCATGCCATATTAATATTATTTATCTTTACAAAGCTAAAGCTCTATAAAAAAGTATGGCAATATGCGAGTATTGGTGAACTAATATCTATTATAAAAGGGGTAACCTTAACAGAAATACTCTTTTTCGGTATTCATTATGTCATGCTACAACAAGCCTATACTTCCTTTGTCGTACCTCGCTCCATCTATTTAATAGCTTGGGCACTTATTATTCTAGGTATTGGTGGGTCTCGCTTTGTTTGGAGGATTTATAGAGACGATTATCTCAAGATCCAACCTCATCACGTTAGAGCGTTAATTGTAGGAGCAGGTGCTGCAGGAGCTTTAATTGCAAAAGAGCTAAAGCATTCACCTCATTCAGATGTCTATCCTGTTGCCTTTATTGATGATGATCCGGCGAAGCAATCCCTTGAAGTGATAGGGCTACCGATAGTGGGAACAAGGGTAGATATTCCAACCGTAGTCAAAAAATATGAGATAGCAGAAATTATTATAGCGATTCCTTCTGCTGATAAAACCGTAATATCGGAAGTAATTAATCTCGCTAAAAATACGAAGGCAAATATTAAAATATTGCCAAGGGTTTCCGATATTGTCCATGGGAAGATTTCGCTTAATATGATACGTGAGGTCAATGTTGAGGATCTACTAGGACGTGAACCAGTAGAAGTGGATCTTAGTGGTATAACCGATTATGTGAAGGATCAAGTTGTTTTAGTGACTGGGGCTGGAGGTTCTATTGGCTCAGAGCTAACCAGACAAATTGCCCCTTTCTCACCGAAGACATTGCTTTTATTAGGTCACGGAGAAAATAGTATCTATGATATTGAATTAGAATTGAAAAATAATTATCCAGAATTGATGATCGAAACATTAATAGCGGATGTGCAAGATCGAAAAAGGCTAGAATATCTTTTTGAAGAATACAAGCCCAATGTTGTCTTCCATGCTGCAGCACATAAACACGTTCCTTTAATGGAACGAAACCCTAGCGAAGCAATTAAAAATAACGTCTTTGGAACGACAAATGTAGCTGAATGTGCAGATCAATATGGAGCAGATCATTTTGTCATGATTTCATCAGATAAGGCAGTTAACCCTACCAGTGTAATGGGTACTACCAAACGAATCGCTGAGATGGTTGTTCAACATATAAGTCGTCAAAGCAAAACGAAATTTGTTGCCGTACGCTTTGGTAATGTACTAGGTAGTAGAGGAAGTGTCATTCCTGTTTTTAAGGAACAGATTAAACGTGGTGGACCTGTTACGGTTACCCATCCTGACATGGTTCGTTACTTTATGACCATTCCTGAAGCAGTACAATTAGTTATTCAAGCAGGAGCCTTAGCAGAAGGTGGAGAAATATTTATCCTCGATATGGGTAAACCGGTTAAAATAGCTGATCTAGCAAGAGACTTGATTCGTTTATCTGGCTTTGAACCAGATAAGGATATAGAGATTGTTTATTCAGGCATTCGACCAGGGGAAAAGCTCTTTGAAGAAATTCTAACCGATGAAGAAGGAACAAAAGCAACGAAGCATGATCGTATCTTTGTAGGAAAACCAATAGCTATCTCTATTGAAGAATTTACAGCACTAATAGAAAATTTAAAAACAATGATATATAAACAAGAGCAAACAGCTACTCCATTTGAGATCAAAAGAATGCTAGCCAAGATTGTACCATCCTATAAAGAACCTAAAAAAAATAATTCACCAAAGAATGGTGAAACAAACAATCAAAAGGAAATAGACGCTAGTATAGAATACGAAATGGCAAGACAAGAAATGAAGCTAGCAAAGATAGAAATAGCTTCAGCAAAAGAAAGGTATTCGGGGTAGGATAAAACCTAACCCCTTTTATGTGATAGTCTTAATTAAAGAGACTTAGAACAACTAATATTTATAATTATGATTTGTTATAGTATAAGTCTATGTTGGAAAGAATGAAAGAAGGAATTAACAATGATTACGGTAAGCAATAAAAGAATTTATCTCTCATCGCCACATATGAGTGATGAAGGCTATGAAATGCAATATATACAAGAAGCATTTGATACAAATTGGATTGCTCCTCTTGGGAAGAATGTCAATGAATTTGAAAATGAATTCGCTGATAAAGTTGGAAGTAAAACAGCAGCAGCGCTTTCATCAGGAACGGCTGCGATTCATATGGCGCTTAAAGCTGCTGGTGTAGGGGAAGGAGATATTGTTTTTTGTCCTACTCTTACGTTTTCTGCTACAGCTAATCCAATCATCTATCAAAATGCAATACCAGTCTTTATAGATAGTGATAATGAAACATGGAATATGAGCCCTAAGGCTTTAGAAGAAGCATTTGAAAAGTATCCGAATGTGAAAGCAGTAATAGTTGTTCATCTATATGGTTTGTCCGCAAATATGGATAAGATTATGGATATTTGTAAAAAGCATAATGTACCAATTATTGAAGATGCAGCTGAATCTTTGGGTACTTATTATAAAGGAAAACATACAGGAACTTTTGGCGATTATGGAATCTTTTCGTTTAATGGTAATAAAATTATTACAACTTCTGGTGGCGGCATGCTTGTTTCTGATAATGAAGAAAGAATATCTAAGGTAAGATTTTGGGCGACACAGAGTAGAGACCCAGCTAGACATTATCAGCATAGCGAATTAGGATTTAACTACAGAATGAGCAATGTGGTTGCTGGAATTGGTAGAGGACAGCTTAAGATTTTAGATAAGAGAGTTGAAAAGAAGAAATATATTTATGAATTTTACAAGAGAGAACTTACTGAACTTGAAAGGGTAGCTTTCATGCCAATCAATGACTGGAATAATCCCAACTATTGGCTAAGTAGCATCACCTTAAGTGGTAAGGTTAGACCACTTGATATCATGGAAGCTCTTGAAAAAGAAAACATTGAATCTAGACCAATTTGGAAGCCTATGCACATGCAACCATTCTTTGAAAAGTATGATTATTTTGGCGAAGATATAGCAGAGAATTTATTTAATAATGGTATTTGCTTACCATCTGATACCAAGATGACAGATGATGATTTAAATAGAATTGTAGAAATTATAAAAGGGTTGTGGAAGTAATGATGAATCGTAAAAAAGGATTTTATGAAAAATTCATAAAAAGATCTCAAGATTTTACTCTTTCTCTCCTAGCTCTTATTTTTTTAAGTCCTGTATTATTGATTGTTGCTATTTTGGTACGAGTCAAACTAGGAAGTCCTATCATATTTAAGCAAGAGCGCCCTGGACTAAACGGAAAAATCTTTAAAATGTATAAGTTTAGGACTATGACAGATGATAGAGATGAGGCTGGGGAATTAATGCCTGATAGAATAAGACTTACAATATTAGGTAAGTTTTTAAGAACGACCAGTTTGGATGAGTTGCCTGAGCTTTGGAACATAATTCGTGGAGACATGGCTATAATTGGACCTAGACCCTTATTAATCGAATATCTGCAATTTTATAATGAAAATCAAAAAAGACGTCATGAGGTAAAACCAGGACTTTCAGGACTTGCTCAGGTAAATGGACGTAATGCAATTAGTTGGGAAGATAAATTTTTACTTGATATTAAGTATGTAGATAATGTGAGTTTTATTGGGGACTGGAGGATTATTCTATTAACTATAAAAAAGGTTTTTGTAAGAGAAGGGATTAGTTCAGATACTTCAGTTACGATGGAGCCTTTTAGTGGTACATCTTCAGAAAGTGTGAAAGTATGAAAAAAAGTCTATTAATTATTGGTGCCAGTGGACATGGCAAGGTTGTCGCTGACATTGCAATAAAAATGAATAAGTGGAAAAGCATCGCATTCCTCGATGATGACGAATCTATTAAAACATCTATGGGGTTGGAAGTCATCGGAAAGACTACTGATGCTTTTATATATAAAGACGAAGCTGATTTCTTTGTAGCTATAGGAAACAATGAAACCAGAGAAGAAATACAAGAGAAGTTAGTTTCTGAAGGACTATCTATAGTGACCATAATTCATCCAAATGCTGTTATTGGAACAAATGTAGAGATAGGTAATGGAACGGCTATCATGGCAGGAGTAGTAATAAACAGCTCAAGCAGAATTGGTGAGGGCTGTATTATTAATACAAGCTGTAACTTGGATCATGATAATGTTATTTATGAATATGTTCATATTTCTCCTGGAGTTAACTTGGCTGGGACAGTTACAATTGGTAAGGGAAGCTGGATGGGCATAGGTAGTGTTGTAAGCAATAACGTGAACATCTGCAGTGGTTGCATAGTTGGTGCAGGAGCTGTAGTGGTTAAGGATATTACTGAATCTGGAACATATGTTGGTGTTCCTGTGAGGAAGTTAGACTAAATATTAGTGCATTTGAGGTGGTTAAGTTGAAGAAAAAAATATGGTTGTGGAACCATTATGCGACTGATATGTATATGAATCAAGGTGGAAGACATTATTGGTTCGCTCAAAATTTAATTAAAGAAGGTTATGAGGCCACTGTATTTTGTGCTAATACTTATCATAACAAATCTGAGTTCATTGATACTGGAAAAAAGAAATATGCTACGGACACATTAAATGATATTCCATTTGTATTTGTGAAAACAACTACTGCCCTAAGCAATGGTTTAGACAGAGTAAAAAATATGGGGTTGTTTTACTGGAATTTGTTTTCTGTAGCCAAACAATATGCGAAAGAAAATGGAAAACCAGATGTGATAGTTGCCTCAAGCGTTCACCCCCTTACATTGGTTGCTGGAATACAGATAGCAAAGAAAATGAACGTACCTTGTATTTGTGAAGTACGTGATTTATGGCCTGAAGCCATTTTTTCTTTTAACAAAGCCAAAGGGAATAGTTTACTAGGTAAACTTCTTGTTGCAGGCGAACATTGGATTTATAAAAAAGCAGACGCACTTATCTTCACTAAAGAAGGTGATACAGATTATATCAAAGAAAAGAAATGGGATGCTGAACAAGGTGGAGATATAGATTTAAATAAAGCTCATTATATAAATAATGGTGTTGATATCGAGGCTTTTAATAAAGCAGCTGAAGAACATGTATTAATGGATTCTGATTTAGATGCTAATAAATTCAATATAGTGTATGTTGGGGCAATAAGGCCAGTGAATAATATTGGTAATATTTTAGATACTGCTTCTCTATTAAAAGGTGATAAAGATATTCAGATCTTAATCTACGGTGATGGAAATCAAAAAGAAATGTTGAAAAAAAGAGTTGTAGATGAAAATTTAACTAATATTAAAATGAAAGGTTTTGTTAACAAACAATTCATACCGTACATTTTGAGCAAATCCTCTGTAAACATTCTTAATTATTCTCAAACTCAATACAATTGGTCAAGAGGCAATAGTTCAAACAAACTCTTTGAATATATGGCTTCAGGCAAACCAATTATATCTACAGTAAAAATGGGCTATTCGATAATTGATAAATATAAATGTGGTCTTGAGTTAAAAAATGGCTCTGCTGATGATTTGGCTAAAGCTATTATAGAAATAAAGAAGATGTCAAAGGAACAATATCAAAAATTAGGACAGAATGCTAAGGCAGGAGCTTCAGATTTTGATTATAAGGTTTTAACAAAGAAACTTATAAAAGTTATAGAAGAAGTTTAAAAAGTTTATAATGGGGTATTACGATGATTAAATCACTATTAACTGAATATGGATTGCCATGGATTATCAATCGTTCCTTATATTCAGCAAAGCTGAAAATGATGAGGATAATACCATCTACAGAGAAAATCTATGAAAAAGAAGCAAATATAAAAAGAGTTGATATATTTGATATAGATGTTGATAAAATAGAAAAATTTTTAAGAAATCTATCTGATGAAAAGAAAGAAGAAATAATTACAATTGCGGATAAAGCGACTGAAGGTAAAATCACGGCTTTTTCTTCAATTGAACTTGATTATGGTAATCCAATAAATTGGCATTATAATCCGGTTACAAAAGAGAAGGTTGACAAAACCTTGAAATGGTATCAGATTCCTGACTTTGATTTTAAACGTGGGGATATTAAAGCTATTTGGGAGGCATCAAGATTTACTCACTTTTTTTACTTTGCAAGAGCTTATCTTTTTACTAAAGACAAAAAATATTACAATGCATATTCTAGTCAACTTAATGACTGGATAAAAGATAATAAATATTCGTATGGTGCAAATTATAAATGTGGTCAAGAAGCTACTCTAAGAATGATTAATGCTTTAATTACTTTTTCTATATTTAAGTCATGTGGATTTAATTCACCATTGGATGAAGAGAATCTCCGATATCTGATTGAAGGAAGTTATAAAAAAGTGTTATCAAATTTCTTCTATGCCCATAAATGTATAAAAAATAACCATACACTATCTGAAATAACAGGGCTAATAATAGGTGCATGGAGTAGCGATAATAAAGCTAGGTTGGAAAAGGCATATATGCTTCTGGAGAGCGAAATCCAAAATCAGTTTTTATTAGATGGAGGATATATCC
>JAENYW010000161.1 GCA_016841555.1 Tepidibacillus decaturensis | reverse complement strand
TGACTTGGGTCAACGATAACAGGTAAATGGGTTAGCTTTTTAGCTACTGGCACAGCACTTAAATCCAGGGTGTTTCTTGTATATTTTTCAAAGGTTCGAATTCCTCTTTCAGCAAGTATGACATTATGATTCCCTTCAGATAAGATATATTCTGCCGCTAATAGCCATTCTTCAATTGTAGCTGAAGCTCCACGTTTTAGAAGAACTGGCTTATTTGTTTTTCCTAGCTCCTTTAGTAATGCAAAATTCTGCATATTTCTTGCTCCAACCTGTAGAACATCAGCATATTCAGATACTATTTCAACTAGCTCTGGTGAAATTACTTCTGTTACAATAGGCATTTTTGTTTGTTCTTTAGCTATTTGTAAAAGCTTTAGCCCTTCTTCCTGTAAACCTTGGAATCCGTAAGGTGAAGTTCTTGGCTTATATGCTCCCCCTCTAAGCATTGCTGCTCCTGCTTGTTTCACTCCATTAGCCACCGTTAATATTTGTGCTTCGCTCTCTACAGAACATGGTCCTGCAATAATCGCTAATTTCTTTCCTCCTACGATTTGATCTCCAATCTGAACTTTTGAATTTTCGGGATGAAACATCCGATTGGTTCGTTTGAATGGTTCTTGTATTCTTACTACCTTGTCCACATGCTCAATTGATTCTAATGTACTAATATCCATTTTTTGCGTATCCCCCACTAAACCCATAATCGTTAAGTTCTTTCCATGACTAATATGAGTTTCTAATCCTAGCTTTTTCATTTTACCTGCTACTTCTTCTACCTGTTCCATGGATGTATTGCTTTCTAATACTAAAATCATTTTATCTCCTCCTATTTCCTTTTCTATATTCTAATTACCAATACGACCTAAAAATTATTTACTTTGAAATTAGAATAAACCATGATTATTGTTTGTTATACCTCTAGGAATTAGTATTATTTTTCCCAGAGAATTAAAAAAGAGGCTCTAATGAGCCTCTTATACAACAAAATGTTTTTCCATTTTATTAGCCTAAACTCATTAAGAAAGGTTGACTATTCAATTTTATAAAACTAAAATAACCAGCGCTAAAATAAAAGCCCCAGCTAAAAAAGAAGTTATAAAATTGGTTCCCTTTCTTTACATGTTTAGTCATCATGAATCTCCTTTACATCCTCTTGTTACTTAATTATTTGAAAATTTAATATCATTCTATGCTTATTCAGCAAATAAGTCAATGCTTTTAAGTGATAAAGTTTCAAACTTTTCAGTCTTAATATTTTCTTTACAATATTAAGACATGCTACTGATACACATAATAGAATTTTTTTTGTAGCACGTTATATGCTAATTCTTGGTCTGTTCGATTATCAAAAATAATTTTTAATACACCATTTACAAATTCTCTGTTATGAATGATACCAATGTTCTTGATATTAATTCCATGTTCGTACAATAATGTAGACAGCCTTGCAATCATACCAGGCTTGTCTTCGATATCCACATTTAAGGAGTATTCTATTGGAATGTCGGTATTCATTGTATCTTGAATATGATCTCTGGTTTCTTTTGCCTCTGAAAAATACTGACTGATATATTCTCCATTATTCTCGAGTAGATGCTTTTTATATTCCGATACATCATTAAGTAATTGATCAATCACTTCGCTTATTTTTCTTTTATTACTTAATGTAATGTGCTTCCATAGCTCTGGATTAGATGAGGCTATTCTTGTAATATCCTTAAAGCCACCTGCGGCAAGTTTAAGTAGCATTCCATCTTTCTGCGCAAAATGTAATGCACTATGTACAAGTGCTGATGCAATAACATGGGGCACATGGCTAATAACAGCAGTATATAAATCATGCTTTTTTGGTTCCATGATAACAGGGATTGAACCAATTGCTTGTAATATTTTTTGTAATTCATTAATTTTATTAGATGGGAAATCATCTGGTGGAGTAAGGATAAAGTAGGCATTTTCATACAGATGCGCTTTAGAATGCTCATAACCATATTTTTCTGAGCCGACCATCGGATGACCACCCACAAAATTATAATGAAGTTCTTGAGCCGTATCCATTACCTGCTCTTTTGTACTACCGATATCGGTAACGATACAGGCATCATTCACTTTTCCATCGATTAATTTCATGAATTGGATTGTTTGTTCTATTGGGGTACAGAAGATAATGATATCATACTGTTCGATTGGCAGATGTTCGATATTTGTTTCTGCAGCATCTATCGTTCCTTCTTTCAAGGCAAGCATCAATGAAGCATGATCTTTATCAACAGCTGTAATCTTTACTTTCATTCTATTATGTAATGCCTTTGCTAATGAGCCACCCATAAACCCTAAACCAATAATTGCTATGTGTTTCACGATACTTCCTCCCCTCTCTAGCCTATTGATATGATAGCATAGTTTATCGCTTTTATGGACAAAAGAAAAAAAACTTGTTTTTATTCCAGCTTTTTTCTTTTATAATGTGAATGTATAGTCTACTTTATTTATATTGTTTTATGAAGGGAAGTTTTAAGATGAAAAAATTAATGGGTACACGCATACTTAAAACAGGTGCTGCTGTCACCCTAGCATTATTACTAATGCAAATTCTAAGTATTCAATCAAGCTTTGCTGGAGTTGTCGCATTAATAGGAATTAAGCCAACTACAAAAAAATCATTACACTATGGCTCCACCTTGTTGCTAGGAAGTATTATCTCTATTGTCATTGGGATTCTTATGGGAATCTATATAGGTTCTGGCCCTTTCTCTTTTGGTATAGCAACGATTATTGCTATTTCTACGTTAGTAGCGTTTAGTTTAACGGAAGGACTCATATTGGCAGTTGTTGTGATGTATCATGTTCTTGGTGCTTTTCCAATGACATTTAATGATCTTTGGACTTTTTCATTTAATGAGTTAATTATTACGTTTGCTGGTATTGCCTCTAGCGTGATTGTTAATATTATCGCTCCACAAAAATTTAATCAGCAGCTACACCAAAGTATTCGGTCTTATTATCATGTTTTCCAGCATTATTTAATAGACATTATGAATACTATTAATAAACCTGCTACTTCAAAAATGCTAAATACGAATGATTATGTATTACACCGTCATAAGATAAGACAGCTGATTGAAAATGCACAAACTGGGAAAGAAAATAGCTTTACAGCACATGAACGTAATCAATATGATCAATATATTGACAAATTAAAGCTATTACAAAAGCTCCTAACGATTATGGAGGATATATCGATTGAGACAAAAAGAATATCTGGCACTTATATTTATTCAGAACAAATAGCAAAAACCGTCGATTTATTGGCAAAAATTCAGTATTGCCCAGAAAAAACTACCTTGTCTTCTTATAAAAGAATATTTGTTTTGATGGATCATCTAAAGGCATATTTCCATGAATCACCTTTACCTGAATCAAGGCAGGAATTTGTGGATCGTGCTTCTTTACACCATATCTTCTTATATATTAATGACTACATCGATATTCTATTTTTATTAAGAGATCCAGTTGAGTAGTGATGAACAGATAGCATTTATCCAATGATTAGCTTTAAAAAATCATCTATGGAAATGAAATCGAAGAAACGATTATCATTTATTTTTTCAATTCTATTTCGCATTTCTATTTCTTCAAAACGGGAGTTATGCAGTTTTTTTTCTATTTCTGCTAGCTCCTTTTTTTCATAAAAGCTTGTATCTATCATAACTTTTTCTATTATTCCGTGCTTTACATCCACCTGTATGTCTATATATCCAAAATCTTCTATCGCTTTTCTTTCTTTTATTGTAAAAGCAGGGGTTTCACCAATATTCCATTCCCATTTCTTATAACGATTCTCTACTATTTTTTTTATTTCCTCATGATCCTCTTCTGTCATGATATAGGTTGATATCGGTTGATTCATTTCAACAATTTCTTTTATCAATTGCTGTTTAAATTCTATCATTGTACTTGTTGAAGACAGGTAATCTCTTATATTTATTACTTTGCTTCTCTTCGATGAGATTGCTTTAGATTTTATCCTTTTTTCTTGTTTAAAATGTAAAGCATGCTGAAGAAAATCAAGGTTAGCATCAAACAATAAGGTCCCATGGGTTAATACACGACCTTTATATGAAAATTGGGCTGTACCTGATATTTTATAACCATTAAGAATAATATCATTCCGTTCATTAAGCTCTGCTGGCACTCCTAACTTATGCAGGGCTTCAATAATTGGTTTGGTGAATTTTTTATAGTTATGTACACTGTTTCCATCATTTTTTGCAATGAAACTGTAATTTAGGTTGCCATCATCATGAAAGACAGTTCCCCCTCCAGAAAGCCTTCTTACTACTTCTATCTGATGCTTTTTAGCATAGGCTAGATTTATTTCTTCAAATGGATTTTGGTTCCGCCCAATAATAATAGAGGGGCGATTAATATAAATAAAAAGCAATGGTTCATTATGTTGAAGCTGTTTTACTAGGTATTCCTCCATAGCAAGATTATAGCTTGGATTATCTGTTTCTTTTGTTTGAACGATTATCATGTATCAGACACTTCCTTTATCTTCAGTACAACCATCTTTCCTTTGATCGACGTTATCTTTATCTATCCTATTTTATTAGAAATGCTTTGTAAGGGAAAGAAGATAAGTATAAAATATCTAAAATGACCAAGAATAGTATAGAAAGTGCGTTAAATATCTTGTAAATAAGGAGTGGATCAATATGGATTATTATAGAGCTGAAGAAATAATTAATTCTGAAGCAACCATTGAGGTATTTTATAACAAGCATTCTGTTTGGATTCATAATTTAGACCCGCGCAAAGAAATGGCTCAGGTTTCAAATACACTTGAAGAAATGTTTGATGTACCTGTAACCGATTTAAAGGAAGGAAACGTATTAAGTGAGTAAGGTTTCTGATGATTTTGTCATCAGAATAACAGCTTGTAAAGAAATTTCAAGATCAATGTCGACGAAAATCATCACGTCCTGTGATTCGTCGACATTTGTACGTCCTGTACTTCAGCGCTACGAAATCTAAGGATCGCAGCGTATACAGAAATACGTAAGAGTCCTAGATTGAAGAGCAACGCAGAAATTGGACTTTATCTACAAGCTAGGAGTGACTAAGATGTCACTCTTTTTTTCTTTAAATTAATCACCTTTTGCCCATTGTAAAATATATTATTATGAAAGCCTAAGTTAAAGGGGTGAAGCGATGGCAGTATTAAAGTCTAATTCAGAGGAGAGAAAGCTGTTAGCCAGATTAATGAGGGCTGAGGCAGAGGGCGAAGGCAGACTAGGCATGCTGATGGTAGGCAACACAGGGGTAAATCGTGTCGTTGCTGATTGTTTAGACTTCAAAGATATTCGAACTCTCTCTAACATGGTATATCAATCACCAGGCGGATTTGAAGCAATACGTAAACCATACTTTTATCAAAAAGCTAGAAATGCAGAAATCAATTTAGCAAACCAAGTGATAAGAGGATGGAAATACCATCCTGGTAGCTATTCTTTATGGTTTTTTAAGCCTAGTGGTCCTTGTCCAGCAACTTGGTTTAACCAAGCAAATGCAGGCCGATATAAATCCCATTGTTTTTATAATCCTACCTATGATGACTGCCCCAGTATTTATTGGTAATATAACAGACCAATGAGAAGATAAATCATCTATTTATTTCTTAGAGAAAAATTATTTGAGGAGTGAATTTATTGAATAACAATAACAAATATCCTTATCAAGACGATTATTATGAGGTGAGTATGCCACCTTATGAGTATTATTACCAATATCCAATGTATACAGGTATGCCTTTTGAATCACAACAACCAATGGTTCCTTCACAACCAGCTATCCCTACACCACCTGCACCACCTAGATCTGAAATTGGCATTGACGTACCTGGACTTCTTCCAGCGGAACAATCTTATATTGAAAATATTTTACGCTTGAATTTAGGGAAAACAGCAACGATTTATATGACCTATGAAAATAATAAGGAATGGAATGCAAAAATATTCAAGGGAACATTAGAAGCCGCTGGTAGGGATCATATTATTATCAAGGATCCAGAAACACAGAAAAGATACCTTTTATTAATGCTTAATTTAGATTACATTACATTTGATGAGCCATTAAACTATCTTCCTGAACGAATAGAAAGATAGACAAAATCTTTCAACTAAGCAATTTTAATCGCCTCTATTACTAGAGGCGATTAAAGCGATTAAAGCGATTCAGCTTGTAAAGAAAGTTCAAGATCAAGGTCGAAGAAAAGCATCACGTCCTGTGATTCTTCGACATTTGTACGTCCTGTACTTCAGCGCATGACAGCTAGGGATTGCAGCGTATACAGAAATACGTAAGAGTCCTAGGATTGAGGAGTAACGCTGAAATTAGGCTTTATCTACAAGCTGCTTTAAAATTCTTTTCCAATTTCTGTTATTTGATTCTTATCGTCTACGAAAACTACTTTTGGATGATGCTCTTTTGCTTCTTTTGTCTCCATCCATGTATAAGCGATAATAATTATAATATCTCCTGGTTGAACCAATCTAGCTGCAGCTCCATTCAAGGAAATGATACCACTGTCTTTTTCTCCAGGTATTACGTAAGTTTCCAACCTTGCTCCGTTATTATTGTTTACTATTTGTACTTTTTCATTTTCTAATATTCCTGCTGCCTCCATCAATGTTGGGTCAATCGTTATACTCCCTACATAATTTAGATTCGCTCCAGTTACTGTTGCTCTATGAATTTTTCCCTTCATCATTTCTACATACATTGTTCTATACCTCCACAATCATATTATCTATTAATCTTGTATGACCGAATTTTATGGCAACTGCAAGTAATACCTTGCTTTTTATCTCTTTAATTTCCTCTAAAATTTCCAAATTATTTATCGCTACATAGTCTATCCTTGCCAAAGGAGCATCTTGAATCATCTGTTGAACGACCTGTTTTACTTGTAATGCGTCCCTTTCTCCCTGTTCGATTAATTCTTTTCCCTTTGATAAGGCACGGTACAATATCGTTGCTTGACTTCTTTCTTCTGAAGTGAGATACGTATTTCTTGAACTCATTGCTAAGCCATCTGATTCACGAACAATTGGACATACCTCTATTTGTACATCCATGTTTAAATCCTTTACCATTCTTTGAATGACAATCACCTGTTGTGCGTCCTTTTGTCCAAAATAAGCGCTATCGGGATTAATAATATGAAAAAGCTTACTAACAATGGTTGTCACACCACGAAAATGTCCTGGTCTTGAGGCACCACAAAGTGTTTCT
>JAENYW010000160.1 GCA_016841555.1 Tepidibacillus decaturensis | reverse complement strand
GACTTTTTTTTAAATACTGCGTTATAATAATGATGTTGCAATTTAACCTTGTAAAAAAGAGAAGGAGGGTTTATGTGGATCTCTCTAAAAAATATATAAAGTATCTGGATTACTGGGTCATATTAATTATAGGGACCTTAGCCATCTTCAGTTATTTTGGTATTTCTAGTGCAAAGCCAGATTCCGATGTTGCTGTTAGACAACTTATTTGGTATGGCTTGGGCTTTATTATTATGTTTGTTATTTTGTTAATCGATTATGAGATCCTTAGTCAATATGCCTATATTTTTTATGGGATAGGCATTGTTTTATTATTAGGTCTATTATTTTTCGTTGATCCGGTAAAAGGAATTACTGGCTGGTACAAAATTGCTGGAGTAAAGTTTCAACCCTCTGAATTAATGAAGATTTTTACGATTTTAGCCTTAGCGAGATATTTAAATAAAAGAGAAGAAAAGCCATTTGAGAGCTTTATCGAATTGTTTCCCATTTTTCTTTTTATAGGTGCGCCACTTCTTTTAATCCTACTTCAGCCAGATTTAGGGACAGGTCTTGTTTTTATTGCAATTATGTTAAGTATGATGCTGGTATATGGGGTTAAGATGAAGCATTTTGTTATTATAGGAGGCCTTGCAGGTATAGGGGCCCTAATTCTAACGATGCTATATCACTTTAAGGAAGATATTTTTCATAAAATTATTGCAGAGTATCAATGGGGAAGACTTACTTCTTTTTTAAATCCAAGCATAGATCCGCTAGGAACTGGCTACCAATTGAATCAATCTCTTATTGCAATTGGATCTGGACAGCTTGTAGGAGTGGGTTTATATCAAGGAAAGCAAGGAAAAAATAATTGGGTACCAGAATCGCATACCGATTTTATTTTTTCTGTTATTGCGGAAGAACATGGATTTATAGGTGCTAGCTTATTAATTTTACTTTTCTTTTTTTTAATCTATCGAATCATTCGAATTGGCATTATTTCAAAGGATCGATATGGGACTTATATAGCTGCTGGGTTGATTGGTATGTGGGTTTTCACTATTTTCGAAAACATTGGAATGACAATCAGCTTAATGCCAATTACAGGGATACCATTGCCTTTTATTAGCTATGGAGGAAGCTCTTTATTGACCAATTTTATTGCAATTGGAGTGATATTGAATATAGGGATGAGGCGAAAACCACTCATGTTTGAATAGAACAACAAATAGTGAATAAACTTCGAATTTCTTCGTTGCTTGTTTCTCCGCTGCTCACGTAGGTTCATACTACGCTCCGCTGCTCGAAACTGTCGTTGCCTTGAACTTCTCGTTTCTTATTTGTTGTTTACTAGGGTTCATTTATCGTTTACATCCCACCTCTCACTTCTAGAATGTCGCGAAAGCGGCTTTTTTTTTATGAATAAGTAAGTAAGACAAGTCATATGTATTAATAGGAATGAGCTTGTATCGTTTTGAAAGGATGGAGTTAGATGGTAAGATCCTATTCGGAGATTCAAAAGAGAAGAAAAAAAAGGTTATCTGAACAAAAAAAGAAAACATTCTCTTATTATGGTTCAAGATCTACATATTCAAGTGGAAGACCTACTTATCATTCTTTTGAAGAGGTTGACACAAAGCTTCAACAAAGACTTATAAGAAATATTACAATGTCCGTCATATTACTTTTTACAGTATATATAATCTTTCAAACAAATCATCCCTATGCAAAAGTAACACAGCAATTTATTCAGGAATCATTAACGAAAGAGTATAACTTTAAAGGATTATATAGCTGGTATCAAAAAAAATTTCAAGGATTTCCTGCGATTATTCCAGCCTTTCATATCAAAGAAAGGGAAGGATATGAACCTAGCTATTCATTTATTTCTCCTATAGCTCATATACCAGAGGATATTATGCAAGCAGATTCAGGTATTTATCTGAAAACAGAAGATAATGAGGGAGTACGAGTAATTAACCAAGGACTTGTTATTGAGGTTAAAGAACTTGATTATTTAGGGAAAACAATCGTTATTCGACATCAAAATGGAATAGAAAGTACATACGCCATGCTAAACACGGTTGAAGTTGAAAAAAATGAATGGGTAGAAGAAGGGAAGGTATTAGGAAATGTTCAGCATATGCTTTATTTTGCAATGAAGAAAAACAACCAATATATCGATCCTTTGGAAGTGATTTCTTTTGAAAATATCCATTAATCCTTTTTTTTGGCTTGTTATTATAGGTGCTTTAGTAACAGGACAATTCCTTGAGATTATTACTTTATTTGGAATCGTTGTTATTCATGAGTTAGGACACATTTTTGCAGCCAAAAGTTATGGTTGGAACATTTCAGAAATTCAGTTGCTTCCATTTGGAGGCGTTGCAAAGGTAGATCAAATAAATGATAGCCTATGGGAAGAATTAATTGTAGCTGTAGCAGGTCCGCTACAGAATGGTATCATGATTTTTATTACAATGGGATTTCAACGTATACATATTTGGTCACCTGAATGGACCACTTTTTTTATAGAAGCAAACATGATGATTGCTCTTTTTAATTTAATCCCAATCGTACCCTTAGATGGTAGCAGAATATTAAAAGTATTTTTATTTATTTTCCTTCCGTTTCGAAAAGCAATAATGATTACGCTCTTTATTAGCTTCGTATTAGCGCTCTTTTTTTTTATATGGGCAAGTGGGTTTCTGTTTATACAGAAGATAAATATAAATGGTATCGTATTGACATTCTTTTTTGTTTATAGTAATTGGATGGATGTAAAGCAGGTACCTTTTCTTTTTTGGCAATTTCTATTAAAAAAAGTCGATGATAAACCTAAACGTAATATTCCTGCCGTTCTTATTATAATTAGTCAGGATACAACGGTTATTCAAGCTTTACGGTTGCTAAGAAAAGAGAGGTATCATTTATTTTATATCTTATCGAATCATGGGGAACTTCTAAAAGTAATACCAGAAGAAAAGGTGTTGAGAACTATTTTTAATAAAAAGGAATTACATCAACCAATTAACCATATAGAAATATAAGAATTGGGATTCATTATAAAAATATGATAAAATAAATTAAAATAAATATCGGGAGTGCATTATGAAGAAAATTATTGTTCATGAAGCCAATCTTGAAACAAGGGCAGCAGTGCTTGAAGAGAATCAGTTAGTAGAATTCTATATCGAAAAACAGTTCGAAGAAATGGTAGGGAATATTTATATTGGTACTGTCATGAACGTATTACCTGGGATGCAAGCAGCTTTTATCGATATTGGCATGGAGAAAAACGCTTTTTTATACGTTGATGATGCGCTGCCACATAATAGTGAAGCTATCAATAAAGAATCGGTGAATATTAAAGAAGTTTTGCATGTAGGGCAGAACATTATTGTTCAAGTACAAAAGGAGTCATTTGGGAATAAAGGGCCACGTGTTACTACTCATATTTCCTTGCCAGGGAGATATCTTGTATATATGCCATTTGGTAATTATGTGGGAATATCGAGAAGAATTATTGATGAAGAAGAACGTAGTTATTATAAAAGCATAGGGGATAACATTAGAGAAAAAAATGAAGGTGTCATTATTCGTACCTTAGCTGCAGAAGTAAGTGAGGAACAATTAAGAGAAGATATCCGATTTTTAAGGAATATTTGGATTAATATAGTTGAAGAAAGTACAAAAGGTCCAATTCCTTCGCTTATTCATAAGGACTTAGATTTAGTATCTAGATTAGTTAGAGATTTATTATCTGAAGAGGTACAGGAATTTATCGTTGATAATGGCTTTGTTTTCAATAAAATAAAAGGAATGATACAATACATAGAACCAAAATGGTCAGAAAAATTGGTTCTATATACGGAAAAAGAAGTGATTTTTGATGCATATAACATTCAGAAGGAAATAGATAAGGCAATTAAAAGAAGAGTATGGTTAAAAAGTGGAGGATATATCATTATTGATCGAACGGAAGCACTTACAGCAATTGATGTAAATACAGGAAAATACATTGGACATTCTCACTTGGAGGATACCGTACTGAAAACAAATAAAGAAGCAGCTGTAGAAATTGCGAAGCAATTACGTTTACGGGATATCGGAGGTATTATTATTATTGATTTTATAGATATGGAATCGGAGGAACATCAACAGGAGGTTCTTCAATTATTAGAAGAAAACATGAAAAAAGACCGGACCAAGTCAAATATCCTTGGATTAACACAATTAGGGTTAGTAGAAATGACTCGAAAAAAGGTTCGACAGAGCTTAGATACTGTTCTATTACGAACATGTCCAATGTGTGATGGAGTGGGACGGGTTATTTCTGAAGAGGAAGTAAGTCATAAAATAGAAAAGGAACTGAATAGCTATGAGGAATATAACAGTGTAAACCAACTAACTGTTGAAGCACATCCTTCTGTAATAGCTTCATTACAAGGACGAAATGGAGAGAGGCTGCGTCAATTAGAAAAAAGACTGGATAAAAAAATCACAGTAATAGAAAAAGACACATTACATTTTCAATATTATCATATCCATCCAAAGAGTTAAAAGAATATGTCTTTAGATAATAATTTTATTGACAAGTATTTGTAATTATGATAACATTTTTTGAGTGATGTATTTTGCTCGCAATACCGCTCGACATAGGTTTACAGGTTTTAAGCACAAGCGTGCACCTATGAAGGCGAGTCCTAAATATAAGGGAGGTAAAAAAATGTTCGCAATTATTCAAACAGGTGGAAAGCAGTATAAAGTGCAGGAAGGCGATGAAATTTATATCGAAAAATTATTCGCTGATGCAGGAGAAATTGTTGAATTTGATCAAGTATTATTGGTTTCTAAAGAGGATGGTTTAACTGTAGGAGACCCTATAGTAGCTGGTGCAAAAGTAACTGGTAAAGTAGAAAGACACGGTAGAGGAAAAAAAATTCTTGTCTATAAATATAAATCCAAGAAAAACTATCGTCGTAAACAAGGTCATCGTCAACCATACAGTAAAGTAGTAATCGAAAAAATAGAAGCTTAATCACGAATAATGATACAAGTAAACGTAAAGAAGTCAAAACATGAAGACCGTATTCTTCATATAACTGTTAAAGGTCATGCAGATTACAATCAACCAGGTAAAGATATTGTATGCTCTGCTGTTTCCGCACTAACCATAGGTGCAGTGAATTCTGTTGAAAAATTACTAAATATCGATTTAGAACCAAAGCAGAATAAAAAAGATGGCGGCTATCTATCTTGGCAGATTATAAAACTGGATGATCCTCATACAGATAGTCAGCTTCAATTATTGATGAAGGCTTTAATCGAGTCATTAATGATGATAGAAGAACAATATAAACATTATATACAGATTAATATTGAAACATCCCAATAGGAGGTGGACTGTTATGCTTAAAATGGATTTACAATTATTTGCTTCTAAAAAAGGAGTAGGTAGTACAAAAAACGGTCGCGATAGTATTTCAAAACGCTTAGGAGTAAAACGTGGTGATGGACAATTGGTTTCAGCAGGTAGCATCTTAGTTCGTCAACGCGGCACTAAAATTTACCCTGGAACAAATGTTGGAATTGGTGGAGATGATACCCTTTTCGCAAAGGTTGAAGGTGTTGTGAAATTTGAGCGTCTTGGACGTGAACGTAAAAAAGTAAGTGTGTACGCAGTTGCTCAAGAAGCATAAAGATACATTAATGAAACCCAGTCAATGACTGGGTTTTATTTTTGTGATGATATTCTCATTGCTTATAAAAACGATATATGCTATTCTAACCAGATGAGTGAATATTCTCCTTATTTTTTAGAATTACGACTATTGGAGGTGATTTGATGCTAGAAGGTATACTTTTTTTGGTATTATTTATTTTAGTATTGCTACAGACTTTCCAACCATTTAGTTTAGTTTTTGCTATTATGTTACTTATCATCCAAATTGGATTAATTTTTTGGCTGTGGTTTAGATTACAGAAAAAGAGGAAATCTAATTATATTGAAAATAATTCTTTTATGCCTTGTAACCAGAGGATTATTCAAATTTTAAAAATATATCGGCATGATTGGTTAAATCATTTGCAGATTATTTTAGGGTATGCCTCTTTAAAAAAAGCTGATCAAATTTCTCCATTTATTGATAAAATTATTCATCAGTCAAAGCAGTTAGGTCTTGTTTCTTCTTTTCATCACGTAAATCTAGCCACCTATTTGCTGATGATACCTTTAGATTACCCAAATTTAAAAGTTGAATTAGAGGTCGCAGATGATTTTATTCATCTAGAAGATAAAGTGGATGGAGAATGGATGCATTATTATATAAAAAGTTTTTTAGACATCATTCATCATTCGGCAACAGGGAAAAGTGATGTTCATCAATTATTCCTTTCGCTTGCTATACATAAGGAAAAAGCTGTTGTGGATATTGAAATTGAGGGGAATGTTGAACAAGTTTATCCTGATATACAAGGATTAGGAGAGCAATTAGAGGTGGAGGGTGGATTTTTTTCGATTGATTTATTTAATGTTCAAGAATTAGTTATGGAGCTTCAATTTCATTTAGTGAAGAGAGGTGTTTGATTTGTTTGTTGATAAAGTAAAAATATATATTAAAGCAGGAGACGGTGGCAATGGACAAAAAGCTTTTCGTAGAGAAAAGTATGTTCCAGAGGGCGGTCCAGCAGGTGGAGATGGCGGAAAAGGTGCAGACATCGTTTTAGAGGTGGATGAAGGTCTAAGAACATTATTAGACTTTCGTTATCAAAAGCATTTTAAGGCTGATCGTGGAGAACACGGTCGTAGTAAAGCTCAGCATGGTGCAAATGCAAAAAATATGATAATTAAGGTACCTCCTGGAACCATTATAATTGATGATGATACGAATGAAGTTATTGGAGATTTAACAAGACATAGGCAACAGATTGTCGTTGCAAAGGGTGGCAGAGGAGGAAGAGGAAATATGCGCTTTGCTACTCCTGCAAATCCAGCTCCTGAATACTCAGAAAAAGGAGAACCTGGGAATGAACGATATATTGTTTTAGAGTTAAAAGTAATGGCAGATGTTGGAGTGACAGGGTTTCCAAGTGTAGGAAAGTCTACTCTTTTATCTACCGTATCCAAAGCAAAGCCAAAAATTGCAGATTATCATTTTACAACATTAACACCTAATTTAGGTGTGGTTGACGTTGGAGATGGACGAAGCTTTGTAATGGCTGACCTTCCAGGACTGATAGAAGGTGCTCACCAAGGTGCTGGTTTAGGCCATCAATTTTTGAGGCATATCGAAAGAACGAAGGTAATTGTCCATGTT
>JAENYW010000159.1 GCA_016841555.1 Tepidibacillus decaturensis | reverse complement strand
CATTTCTTAATTCCTTGTCCTTTTTTTTCTTTTCGGAAATGTTACGAATTGCGACAACTCTGACAGATTTTCCTTTATATATAAATCCTCTAACCAAAAATTCTACATCTATAATGTTTTTATCTTTTCTAATCAATTTCGTTTCATAGCGTGTTTCTTCATCATGTTTAATTTTTTGTTTAATCTTTCCATGCTGATCCATAGGGAAAAATCCAAAAATTTCTTTGCCTATTACCTCTTTGGGTTCATAGCCTAATATTTGATAAATTCTTGCATTCACCTCTAAAATCTCATTTCTATCATGAATGACAATCCCCTCGATGGTTGCCTCCGCTAAGTGTCGATATTTTTCTTCACTTTCTCCTAATTCTTCTGTGCGTTCTTTGACCTGTTTATCTACTTCATCATAGGCCTTTTGTAAAATCTCATTTTTAACATAAAGTTCATTGGAGAGTTCTTCCACCTTCGAAAAAGCGTTAGAAAATTTATTAGCAATGATGATTGTTTGAAGAAATAGAAAAATTATCATTCCAATAATTTGAAAAATTGGTTGAGATAGAATCTCTAAATCTATTAAAATATCGTAGATAATAGTAAAAGAAAAAATAATATAAGCAATTGCATAAAGAATGGCATTTTCTTTTTTATGAAGCACACGTTTTAGTATAAAATAGAAAAGGTATATAACAACGATAAGAATAACTATTTCAAATGCATACCATACTACTCTATGGATATGAAAAGGCATGATTAAGAGCAATAAAACAGCTCCTGCAGTAGAAAATCGAGTTAGTCGCAATATAAAGAGAGAAATTTCTCTATCAAAAACATGGTAAAGATAATTCAAAAATATAGGAACCATTAAAAATATCACAATATGCTGCAACGTTTCTTCCAATTGAAAGCTTGCATTAGGGAATAAAAAATTGAAAAAAAGCTCTCCTTCAAATAAAGTCTGTAAAAAAATCAAAAAAGTAAAGATACCAAAATGTAAAGGAGAAGTGTCTTTACTCCAGATAAAATATAAAATAATATGATAAACCGCCATGATGAAGAAGATACCTGCTAGGAATAAGCTGAAGGCGACTTGGCTCTGTTTAATATTCAAAATCTGTTCTTGTGTTCCCATTTCAATACTATCTATTATTCCACTACGATAATAATCATAGTTACTTACTTGTATAACAAAGGATACTTGGTCTGTTTTAGGCTGGAATACAATAACCTTAGAAGCCAGCTTCGCTTCTGCATCCTGACTATTACTGCCTACTTGTCCACTTTCCGCTACCAGCACTCCATCAACCCATAGCTTATACGCTGTATAAATCCGATTTAATCGAAGTCCATAGGTTTGGTTTGAATCCACCATCATGTTTAATTTATAGGTAGCATACCCATATTGAGAATACTTTTGCTGATTGATGCTATCATATCTCCAATTCATTGGTACTGTTATATAGATTCTATCTATCGTATCCTTCTCAGCCAAATCTTGAGGGGTTAGCAGCTGATTCCAATAAAATTCCCACTCTCCATCTAGCTCAACTACCCCATCTTCAATAAAATCATGATTTGTCAAGTCGAGCAACCCATCAACAGCTTTTTTGGGAACTGAATGATAATATAGGTTACTGTTCATGAAAAGAAAGATTGCTATAACTAGAATAACAAAGAGTACAATAAATGCTACTTTAGATTTTTTTCGTACCATTTTTCTCACCTTCATTTTGAACCATACAAAAATAACATATGCATTCCATTTTTTTGTCTTTAATACCTTTATTCGACGAAATTCTTTTGTTCCCTTCAATGTGTATGATAGTAAGCTTCACTTCCTTGCTCGGTAGAACGTGAATAAAAAAAGCTCTTAGAATGCTAAGAGCTCATCATAGCTATTATTTCGTTTATAGCCTCGAAATGCCTGTTCAAGTATACGCCCAAAATGAAAGATAGCCTTTTCATTCCCTACATTGCTAATCACTTGAAAAGCAATTGGAAGTCCCTCTGCATCTTCCCCAACAGGGACGGTCAAAGAGGGTAAACCTAAGGTGTTCGCATAAGCAACATAGGGTAGATATTTTCGATAGGATTTTGTGATAGCAAATAATTCTTTATACACCTTACCATGCTCCTGCGCAGGGCTATGATAAACTGGTAATATTAATACATTATTATCTAAAAATCGTTTGTTTTCCTGTACTGCTTTTTCTAGATGATGGACTAACTCTTTTTTTTGTTTTTTTGTTGGTTTAAATAAAGTAGTTCCAATTAATGCCCAACTTAAATAGAAATGATAATCAGAGTTGCCTGCTATTTTTTCCTTAAGATAAGCTGTAAATGGATTGTATCCTTTACCAGGTGGGGTTGCCGCCTCTCTAATGCCATTTCCGCCATCAATTGACATAATCAGCTGCCACATGGTGGTCAGCTCATCAAACATGGGAGGATATTCTTCATTTACTTCTTTTATTCCAGAAAAATGCTTCTTTATATCTTCTAGTAGTCGATAGGTATCCTCATTTAATGGATAATCTGGGTGTTTATCTGGAATTGTAACTTGAAAGGAATCAACGTCAATATCTTCAACTTCGTTTTTTGCAATGATACTGTTAATTAATTCCGTATCATCCACTGACTTAGCTACGGCTCCCATACCCAGCATCGTATATTGATAGGGATCATCTACGTAATGATAATGCCCATTTTGGGATACTTGGTCATGTCCAGACTTAAAGGTAATTACCCCATTAAAATGACCAGGAAACCTTAATGATCCCCCTATATCTGAACCAATCCCTACGGCTGCTCCACCAACAGCAATTATGGCTCCTTCGCCACCACTTGAACCACCTGCAGTATGCGTTAATTTCCAAGGGTTATTCGTTTTTCCATAAATTTTATTATCTGATTCCTGACAAAAACATAGGGTTGGCGTATTCGTCTTCCCTAGAATTATGGCTCCTTCATTTTTTAATCGTTGGGTCACATCAGAATCTTCTGTTTCTATAAGCTCCTTGCGATGTTGAAGACCGCTAGTGGTTTTTAATCCTTTAACATGATAGGCCTCTTTTATACTAATAGGAACTCCATATAGCTTCCCTTTCCCCAAACCTTGCTGTAGTTGCTCATCACATGCCTTCGCTTCTTCTATTGCTTCTTCAAATCGATCTTCAACCATTGCATTTATATAGGGATTTACCTGTTTAATGTGATTGATATAGGTTTGTGTTGCTTGTACAGAGGATATTTCTCCCTTCTTGATTTTTGCTGCTAATCGAGTTGAATCCATATCAAGAATCTCTTTCAATGGTAACCCTCCCATTTATTCTTTTTATTTAAATTGTATGCGTAAAAGAGCTAGGAAACAAGTCTAAATACAAAATTTTCTGAATTTTTATGTATGTCGGCTGCCGAAAATTTTCGACAGCCTGACTACTCTATTACCATGCCCTATTACCCCTCGTTTACTAGAGCTGTATCCGTATCCTGCTCTTTCAACGCAATATCCTGATGATTCCTTTCGTCCACTTTTTCAAGCAGTAGCATAAGCAGCGTGAATACCGTCATGAAGATTCCTATAAATTGCCACGCTGTAGGTATGGTAATGATTCTTAGCAAATTCCCCATCCCTAGTGGTCCCAATACAAAGCCAAAGCCCATAATGATTGGTAAAATAGAATTCATTCTTCCTCTATGGGATGCCGGCGTATGATTGGCAATAAAGGGCATAAAGCTAACCGTCACCAATATTTCCCCCATTGTAAATATGAAAACAGAGGTGAAAAATGCAGTCTTTGTACTAATAAATCCCAGCATACCGAACCCTAATACATATAGAACACCACCGTAAACAATCTTTCTAATATTTTTATGGTTTGTAAATAATGAAGTTAGAACAGGCGTAAGCAGAATAACAATACCTCCATTAAAGGCTGCCATCTTGCCATATAATGCTGCTCCTTCATTCATATAATTATGCTCCGTATGTAATGGTAACAAAAATCCCCATTGAGCATACACAAAATTATAGCCAAACGCAATGAGCGAAAAATAGAGAAGGATAGGTCTAGATAATAACACCTTAAATATCGATCCTTCCTCCCTTTTTTCTAAGCTTCGTTCTTCATCTAAAACCTCTTCCTTGGATTTATCCAAGGTTTCAGGAACAAAAAACAATAAGAGAATCGTTGCAATAAGCGCAGTTAGAGCATCTCCTAAAAACATGACTTGTAAATAATTTTCAAATAATACTCCCCCTAACAATGCTGCAATTGCAAAGCCAGTATTAAATCCTAAATAGGATAAGGAGAATGCCCCATCTCGATTCTTAGGATTCGTTAAATCGGCAATAAGCGCATTATGGGCTGGATCACTAACTCCCATCATAGTAGCTGAAATAATAATAAGATATACCATGTTCATCGATGGTTCAACAAAGGAACAGGCTAGATAACCCAAAGCAGCCAATATATCAAAGGTAATAATAATTTTCTTTCTTCCAATGGTATCAGCCAATTTTCCCCCTATCATACTTGCAGGTGCATATAGAAATCCACTCAAGGAAATCCATAAGCCTGCTTCCGCTTTTGATAAACCAATTTTTGTAGTTAATATCAACGTTAAAAAGGGAAAGACAAATATCCCCATGGCATTGATAACCCTTGCAATTACAATAATATAGACTTCCTTCGGCAAGCCTACATAAGGCTTAAATAATTGCTGTGTTCTTTCTCTTATTAAACTCATCTTAAGCCCCCACTTTTTTTCAAACATTTGAATATAAAAAGCCATACTTAACTAAGTATGGCTTTTTATTTCAAATATTCATTTTTGAAATGAATAATAAATAAATAAAAAAAGCCACAGGCAAACCACCTGTCGCTTGATTGTATAGATGATGTCAAATATAACTGTTTCTCATCTCAGACGATCAGATAGGTCGTTTGCTAAAATAAATTTAGTTATGGATACAATGCATACATTTTTATCAAATTGCATGGAAACGACCTCCTTATCTGTTATTATCATTATTATTCAACTCTATTGGTAGAATACTCCATTTCACTTTGTTTTGTCAAGTAAATATTTAATTTCATTTTGGCTTTATGTACAAGCTGAGGTGGAGTAAAGACTCCACCTAAACCCTACTTCTTTCCATATAATGAGTGTGCAAAAGCTCATGACTAATGTGACTATTAGGATATAGTAGAAAATCTTCATATATTTTTTTAATCTCTGGGTTTTCATGAGATTTTCGGATCGCTAGGGATTGGTCATCCTGGTATAATGCCTTCGATCTTTCTACTTTTATATCGATTTTATCCCTAATATCTGCTTTGACAATCGGCTGCCCACCTCCATTAATACAGCCTCCTGGACAAGCCATTACTTCAATAAATTGATAATCTTTTTTTCCACTTTTAATTTCTTCTAGCACCTTTCTTGCATTACCTAAACCGTGAATAACAGCCGTATTAATTGTTGGACCATTTGGAAGCTCTATTGTTGCTTCTTTGACTCCTTCTAAGCCCCTTACATCTTGAAAAGAAACATCTGCTAATTCCTTCCCTGATACCAGCTCATAAACTGTTCTTAAGGCTGCTTCTGTTACTCCTCCTGTAGCGCCAAAAATAACACTAGCCCCTGTCCCTTCACCAAAAGGATTGTCAAAGCTTTCGTCTTCTAATGATATGAAATTAACTCCAGCTTCTTTTATCATTTGAGCTAGCTCTCTTGTTGTTAATACATAGTCCACATCTTGTAAGTGTTCTTTAGATAGCTCTTCACGAACACTTTCGAATTTTTTTGCCGTACATGGCATGATCGAAACAACGACTATTTTTTCTGGATCAATATCCATTTGCTTTGCAAAATAGCTCTTGATTAGGGCTCCTTCCATTTCATGGGGAGATTTACAGGTTGATAAGTGATTGAGCATCTCAGGGTATTGATGCTCCATAAACTTAATCCATCCAGGACAACAGGATGTCATAAGCGGTAGATTTTCTCCTTGCTCTAATCGTTTAATAAGTTCCGTTCCTTCTTCCATAATCGTTAAATCTGCAGCAAAATCCGTATCAAAAACCTTATCAAATCCGATTTTCCTTAATGCTGCTACCATTTTTCCCTTTACATTCGTACCTATTGGAAGTCCGAATTCTTCTCCCAATGCTACTCTTGTTGCAGGAGCTGTTTGTACGACCACAAACTTATTAGGGTTTGCTAATTCATGCCACACATCATCGGTATTATCTTTTTCCCGTAATGCCCCAACAGGACATGCCAAAATACATTGACCACAATTTATACACATGGATTCATCTAACATTTTTCCATACGCTGGAGCAATAACAGTATCAAAGCCTCTATTTATAAAGTCAATCGCATGGACAGTTTGTATCTCACTACAAGTATTAACACATCTTCCACAAAGAATGCACTTCTCCGTATCTCTTATAATGGATGGGGAAGACTGGTCGATAGGTGCTTGTAATTTTGCTCCTTGGTATCTAACCTCTTTTATATTTAAATCCCTTGCAACAGCTTGCAATTCGCAATTATCATTTCTGCTGCAGACTGGGCATTCCATCTTATGATTAGATAAGATTAGCTCGACTACTGTTTTTCTTGCGTTTCTCACCTTTGGTGTATTGGTTTGTATTGCCATTCCTTCCTCGGCGACAAGGGTACAGGAGGTTACTAGCTTTGTCCCTGTGTCAACTAAGCATACTCTACAGCTTGAAGAATTATTTACATCCTTTAGATGGCAAAGGGTTGGGATATGAATACCTGCTAGCTTAGCAGCTTCTAGTACTGTCAACCCCTTTTCCACCTCTATTGGCATATTATTAATTGTGATATTTATTTTTTCCATTGGTTTCACCCCTTTACTATTGTTTTACGATTGCGTCGAATCTGCAGGCTTCATAGCATGCTCCACATTTTATACATAGATCTTGATCTATTTTATAGGTTTGTTTTAACTCTCCACTTATTGCATCCACTGGACAAGCTCTTGCACAAGCGCTACAGCCAATACACACATCTTCATTAATTTGATATTGAATGAGTGACTTACAGCTTCCTGAAGGGCATTTTTTATCTACGATGTGTGCAATATATTCATCTCGAAAATACTTCAATGTGGATAGGATAGGATTTGGAGCCGTTTGTCCTAGTCCACATAAGGCTGTTGCTTTTATTTGTTCTGAAAGAAATTCAAGATCATCAAGATCTTCCATAGTTCCTTTTCCTTGTGTGATTCGTTCAAGAATTTCTAAAAGTCTTGTTGTTCCTATTCTACAAGGGGTACATTTTCCACAGGATTCATCCTTTGTGAATTCAAGATAAAACCTTGCTACATCCACCAT
>JAENYW010000158.1 GCA_016841555.1 Tepidibacillus decaturensis | reverse complement strand
CCTGCTTGGTTTTTAGTAGGGCTTTTTTTTGAAAAATATCATGATTTTCTTGATAAGAAACTTCTTGTGAAATAAAATAAAGGTAACAATATTCTTCTTAAGAGCACATCTATGTTTACCCCACAGAGCTTACCTTAATGATGCATTTCATATATTTTTCTTATCAATACTGCGAGACTAATTTCAAGGATTGAAACACTCCCTCATACCAGAGGTGAGGGATTAGAGGTGAGAAGTGAGAGGTCAGATTTGTGCTAAAGCTACGAAGAACTGCTAATATCTCACTTCCCACTTCTCACTTTTAACGTCTAGAAAGGAGGGGAAGGATGAAAATTGGTATCCCAAGGGCTCTATTGTATTATTACTACATACCTTTTTGGAAAACATTCTTTGAAGCGTTGAATCATGAAGTAATTATTTCTGACGAAACGAATAAAGGTATCTTAAACAAAGGGATTCAAGAATCTGTTGCAGAAATTTGTGTTCCTATTAAATTGTTTGTAGGCCATGCTCATCAATTAATAAAAAAGGGTGTGGACTATGTTTTTGTACCAAGAATGCTCTCTATCTATCAAGGGGAGTATTTTTGTCCTAAGTTTATGGGTTTACCAGATATGATGAAGCATGGAGTGAATGGAATAGCAGAAAAAATACTTACCTGTCATATCACATCGGATGAGGATAGTATTTCGGATTATCATTATTATCTACCACTAGCAAAACAATTGGAAGCAACGGAAGAACAGATAAAAAAAGCTGTAGAAGCAGCGGAAAAGAAATGGCGTATTTTTCGTATGTATAGTCAAATGGGATATACTGTCCCTCAGGCATTAGAAATGGTTGAAAATAATCAACTGCTTAAAAAGAAAGATAAAAGACAGTATGATCTTCGCATAGGGTTATTAGGGTATGTATATAACATCTACGATTCATTCATTAGTATGGATATGCTTGAAAAGCTACAGGAAATGGATGTAGATTTTGTTACCTTTGAAATGGAGGGTGAACAAATACTTCGTAAACAGATCGATTTTATGCCTAAAAAGCTTTTTTGGACTTTCAGCAATAAATTGTTAGGTGCAGGATATAAATTTTTAAACAATAAAGAGGTTGATGGATTGATTCATATTACCGCTTTTGGTTGTGGACCTGATTCTTTTTTAAGCAAATTACTTGAGATAAGGGCGGAAGAACAAGGAATTCCGTTTATGATGATTCGCGTGGATGAGCATACAGGGGAAAATCATCTTCAAACAAGGATTGAAGCGTTTATTGATATGTTAAGAAGAAAAAAAATAGCGGGGTAGGGGAGATAAGATGAAGGTCACCTTTCCTTATATGGGTACAGTTGTTATTTATAAAAAGCTATTAGAGCTTTTAGGTCATGAAGTGATTGTTCCTCCGCGTCCTTCACAAAAAACATTAGATTTGGGAGTAAAGCATAGTCCTGAATTTGCTTGCTTTCCCTTTAAAACGATTATGGGAAGCTATATAGAGGCATGTGAAATGGGTGCAGAAGCAATCGTAACCAGTGGAGGTCATGGCCCATGTAGAGCGGGTTTTTATAGTGAAGTCCATCAAAGGGAATTATTGCAGCTTGGATATGAGGTTGATTTTATCGTTTTTGATTCCATTTATCGAGATAAGGATAGGTTTCTGCAGCAGGTAAAAAAGCTAAAGGGAAATCAATCATGGCTAAAGGTGATGAAATCAATTTTTTTTACTTATCAAATGGTACGGGAAATAGATAAGCTTGAAATGAAGCTACAAAAAATAAGACCGTATGAAGTTAAACAGGGGGAAACAACAAAAGTATGGCAAAAGATTGAAAAAGTGTTTGATAAAGTAATGATCAAGCAAGAATTAAAAGCAGTAGTCCGGCAAGGATATGAGTGGTTGGATGCAATTGAGCGAGCAGAAGTTTCTCCGATGGAACAAATAAAAATAGGAATAGTTGGAGAAATTTTTGTCGTTATGGAATCCTCTATTAATATGGAAATTGAAAAAGTAATGGGAGAATTGGGTTGTGAGGTGGAAAGATCTCACTATTTATCTGAATGGGTGAAGGATAATATGCTACCAAGCTTGTTTAAAAATTCCCATGAAGAAGAAATTCTAAAAAAGGGGGAGCCTTACATAGAAATAAACATAGGGGGACATGCGAAGCAAACAGTAGGACAGATTATCGACTTCAAAGAAAGAGGATATGATGGCATTATTCATCTCATGCCATTTGGCTGTCTTCCAGAATTAATCTCACAGAGTATCACTCCGAAATTATCAAAGGAATATGATATTCCTATTTTAACATTATCATTAGATGAACAAACTGGTCAGGCAAATAATAGAACAAGGCTAGAAGCATTTATCGATTTGATAAAAAATAAAAAGATTCGTCAGTATTCTGCATAAGGGAAGAAAATTTATCATGCTTTTATTGCTTTGATGGGAGGGGATAAATTTGAGAAAAGCATATGTTGGGATTGATGTTGGTTCAGTTAGTACAAATGTAGTTGCTATCGATGAAAGAAATGATTTATTATTTGATTATTATGTTAGGACAAATGGATCTCCTATAGAATCTGTAAAAAAAGGACTTGAAAAACTCAAAAAAAGTGTAGATGGGAAATGGACAGTTTGCGGAGTAGGAACAACAGGAAGTGGAAGACAATTGGCTGGATTAATGGTTGGGGCTGATGTAATAAAAAATGAAATAACAGCCCATGCAGTTGCTACCATTAACGAAGTCCCTGACGTTAGAACTATTTTTGAAATTGGTGGGCAGGATTCAAAGATTATTTTTGTTAAGGATCAGATGGTTGTCGATTTTGCAATGAATACAGTTTGTGCTGCTGGGACAGGGTCCTTTCTAGATCATCAAGCAGAAAGACTAGGAGTGGCTATTGAGGATTTTGGATCTATGGCTTTATCTTCAGAAAACGACGTTAGAATTGCAGGAAGGTGTACTGTTTTTGCTGAGTCAGACATGATTGCTAAACAGCAGTTTGGATTTTCAAAACCAGATATTATTAATGGATTATGTTTAGCTTTAGTTAGAAATTATATAAATAATTTAGCAAGAGGAAAGAAGCTAGAGCCCCCATTTGTTTTCCAGGGCGGTGTTGCAGCAAATATGGGGATTAAAGCAGCCTTTGAAAAAGAGATAGGTCAAGAGGTCACTATACCAAAATATCATCATGTCATGGGTGCGATAGGAGCAGGAATAATAGCAAAGGAAGAAATCGAAAGAACAGGGAAAAAGACCACCTTTAGAGGATTTCATGCACTGCAAACGGAATTTCTCCCTACCAGCTTTATTTGTAATGGCTGCTCTAACATGTGTGAAGTTATCAAAGTAACCATTAACGGTCAAGTAGCAGCGATGTGGGGGGACCGTTGTGGAATGTGGCAGGAAAAGGTAAGGAACATGAATACGAATATAAATATCAGCTAGAAAATGAAAAAAGACCATAACGAAAGAGTCTCTATTCAGCGCTATGGTCTTTTGTATGGAATTAGAAAGGACATACAATGAAAAATGAGGCTTTGATGAAGAAAGAAACATTCTCAAATACGCTTTTACGTAAAGAAATACTTTTATTAGCATTTCCCGCGATAGGCGAAATGCTTCTACATATGTCTGTTGGCGTATCTGATGTTGCATTTGTTGGTCGATTAGGTGTGAATCAGTTAGCTTCAATAGGTATTGCGACCAATATTTATTTTACCTTGCTTTTTATTTTTGCAGCGATTGGTGTAGGAGTTACTGCGATTGTTTCCAGACATATTGGAGCAAAAGAACTTGATCAGGCGAACTACATGACCTCCCAAGCTTTTTTGCTAAGTATTGTTCTGGCTGTTATCATAGGGATTTTATTATATTTTCAAGCTGAAAACTTAATGACCATCTTTGCAAAGGAAAAGGAAGTTATACAATATGGAACAACTTATTTAAAAATTACTGCCTTTCCGTCTATATTAATCCTTATTTTCTTTATATTGAGAGGCGTTGTGATCGGTTCAGGTAATACAAGGCTTCCATTATTATTGGCCTTTATTGCAACCATTTGGAATATCACTGGAAACTATGTTCTTATCTTTGGGAAATGGGGATTTCCACCTCTAGGAGTAGCGGGTGCGGCATGGGCTACGGTCACAGCATTATCTCTAGTAAGCATTCTATTAATTATAATTCTATTTACTGGGAGAATTAGTATACAAATTGAGTTGAGGTATCTAAAGTCCTTAGATTGGCATATGTTAAAGAGAATTTTAAAGGTAAGTTTACCTGCACAATTTGAAGAGTTGCTGAGAGGTGGAGGAAATTTATTAGTCACTTTGTTAATCAGTATTAATCTTGGAGCGATCGCTTATGCCTCCCATACTGTAGCTATATCGGTAGAATCCCTGTCCTTTATGCCTGGTATAGGCTTTGCAATTGCAACAACGAGTTTAGTCGGTCGATTTTTGGGAGCGAATCAAGCTTATGCAGCTGAGAGAGTTGGTTGGGAAGGTTTTAAAATGGCTGGTACTGTTATGGGGTTTTTTGGATTAATCTTTTTCTTTTTTTCCGAAACGGTAGTACGCCTGTTTACAGACGATCCTCAAGTGATTACTGTTACATCTACTTTAATAAAAATAGCTGCAATAGAACAACCTTTAATGGCCTTGGAATTTGTCCTCGCTGGAGCATTGCGGGGTGCTGGTGACACGAAATGGGCAATGTATATATCAGCCATTGGTAACTGGGCTGTTCGCATACCTTTGTTAATATTCTTTATCTATATTTTAAAGCTGGAGATTGCTTTTATTTGGGTAGCTTTTATCATTGATTGGATGATACGGTCTATTATTGCTGTTTTTCGATTTAAGAGTGGAAGATGGAAGGAGATTAAAGTGTAATCTCCTTCAAAAACGTCACATCCTATGACATATTCGACACTTGTGACATTAACTTTGAGTACTACGCTGATTCCTCTCCTTAGCTCGAGAAGAACCGTTGTGGTCGTAGAGTGCACGTCCTGTGCTGCGGAAGACCATTGCGCCCTTGGGTATCGATTTCTTTGATTCTCAACTCTCACTTCTATATATGTTTGTGTCAATACTCAAAATAAGCCCCACTTTATTTTCTTAATAAAAAAAGTTTTTGTTCGAGAGAAAGAATAGTAAAAATAAGGGAGATGTTTCTACTAGATTAAGTGAATATGTACCGTTTATTTAATTAATAAGTAAAAAAAAGAAAGAAATATAGAAGAAAAAATAAAAATTGATACTTGCTTCATTGAATAAAGTAAGTTAAAATAACACTAACACAGGGAAAGGTTTGATAGTAGATGGAAAATTTAAGGATAGGAAATAAACAGTTAATCAAGGATATAAATCGCGCTCTTGTAATCAAGTGGATTCGTAATCATGGTCCGATTAGTAGGACAGATATATCAAAGGAAACGAAATTAGGGCTTTCTACAGTAACGAATATAGTAGAAGATCTAATTAATAATAAGTTGGTCTTTGAGGTTGGCGAAGCAGATTCTAGCGGAGGAAGACGTCCTGTTTTATTAGAGTTTAATTACGAATTTGGTTATACCATTGGGATTAAGATTGAAGAAAATCATATAATATTAGCTTTGACTAATTTAAAAGCGAAAATTCTTAATAAAGTAATATTGTCCTGTAATAAAGGGGAAAAATCAGAAAATGTAATCTTATTAATTGTTGAAGGAATTAATAAATTAATTGAAAAATCAAATATACCTAAGGATAGGGTACTTGGAATAGGAATAGCTGTATCAGGGCTTATTAATGGACAAAAAGGTATAGTGATTCGATCTTCATTATTAGGCTGGAGTAATGTTCAACTCCGAGAACGGATAGAAAGCGAATTTAATGTACCTGTATATATTGATAATGATGTAAACGCATACACACTAGCTGAATTATGGTTAGGATATGGAAGGGAGCATGATAATTTTATTTGCCTCTCTGTAGGTGCTGGTATAGGTGCAGGTATTGTAATTGATAAAAAATTATATATAGGTCAATTTGGTGGAGCAGGGGAGTTCGGGCACTCTATCATTCAAGTTAACGGCTATCAATGTCATTGTGGACAAAGAGGTTGCTTGGAAATGTATGCTTCTGAAAAATTTTTAGAAAAGGAAGGGAATCTATTATTAACACAATTTGAAGCTTCCATATTAAAAAATAGTGATTTTACATTTGAAACGGTACACAAGGCAGCTCTAGGAAGAGATTCTTTAGCTTTAGAATTATTTAAACGCTTAGGAGAATATTTAGGAATTGGCCTTATAAATATGATAAATAGTTTAAACCCAGAGACAATTATTATTGCAGGGGAAGGGATGATAGCGAAAGATTATTTTCTCCCCTATGCAAAGGAAATGGCTGATCAGAATTTCTTTTCTAAAGCGAATTATCAAACGAATTATTATGTATCAGAGCTTGGAGAGGATGCATGGGTAGCAGGTGCAGCTTTACTAGCTATTAATCAATTATTTCCTATACCTATTTATAATGATAGCTTGCTAACATCTTTACAAATAACTTCATTAGGAAATGAGGGATAAACAATGGTAGGAGATAGAGGTTGGAAAAAAATATTGGTTATTAGCCTATTCCTTTTACCTAATTTCATTGGATTTTTCCTTTTTATAGGTATACCCATTGTCTCGTCCTTTCTTCTCAGTTTTACTGAGTGGGATTTAATATCATCGCCCAAAATAATAGGCTTCGATAATTATTTTCGCTTAATGCATGATCAGGATTTTTGGGACGCATTTAAACATACGTTATTTTTTATCATTGGTTATTTACCAAGCGTTATGGTACTTGCGCTGGGTATAGCATTAATTCTTAATAAAAAAATAAAATTCAGAGTATTTTATCGTGCAGCATTTTTTGTTCCTGTAGTAACGTCATGGGTTGCTGTTTCGTTAATATGGCAATGGCTACTAAACCCGGCTTATGGTTTGGTTAATTACTCTCTTTCATTAGTAGCTATTCAAGGTCCTGCATGGCTTCAAGATCCAGCTTGGGCTATGGTTGGAATCATTATGACAAGTGTATGGAAGGATACTGGCTTTGTTATGGTTATGTTTTTGGCTGGACTTCAAGGAATTTCTGAGAGTTATTATGAGGCAGCGGAGATGGATGGAGCTAATGGATGGCAGAAGTTTTGGAATATTACACTTCCATTATTAGCACCAACTACATTTTTTGTAATGGTAATATCATTAATTAATTCCTTTCAAGTATTTGATCAGGTCATGATCATGACTCATGGAGGGCCAGCAGGTTCTACCTCAGTAATGGTACAGCAGATTTATAATCATGCTTTTCGTTATTTCCAAATGGGATATGC